>NZ_JAKGBG010000017.1:0-88113 GCF_021532595.1 Pseudoalteromonas sp. OFAV1 | reverse complement strand
AGGCCTAGTACTGATGCAGGTTTTTTTAATAGTTGTTTAGCAAAGATGTTAGCACCATACGCTGCAACTTGGGCTGCATCATCAAGAATTACTATTTGCATATCGATTAGCTCTAATTATTTAAATTGAAAAAAATGGCTCTAAAACCCAACCCCACGTGCAATCGAGTTGGGTTTTAGACTAACCACTGCCAGGATACATTACAGTAGTTAAAACCATTATGACAACGCTGTCATTATCACTTTTAGTCTTATCTTTGTAAAGTAAAAGTGAATAAAAAATTACTCTTTTTGTTAGTGTTTAATAATTATCAAACACTAACAAAAATCTTACGGCGATACATCCAATGCAATACCAGCATTTGTACTGCTAATAACGCAATCACCGCCATCAGAGGTTGCCATGCCTCTGGCACAGCTCGAACCACCCCACCAAATACGCTTTGGCTTACATAACCCCAATTCACTAGACTTGACGCTAAATAAATAATAATTGAGTTTGCACCTATGATCACAAAAGGATACGCAGCGCGTTGCCCTGGCAGAATATCCACCAGTGCATAAAATACGGCGAGCAATATGGCACTCCAGCCAACGGTTACAAGCACAAATGAGCTGGTCCAAAGTTCTTTATTGACTGGGAACTGTAAATCCCATAACCAACCTAAACATACACTTACCGCCCCTGCGGCGAACAGTAATGCGGTCATTTTCCACTCGCCAATTTGCTGAGCACGAGCAACTAATTGCCCTGCAAACACGCCCATTAATGCATTAACTATTGCTGGGATATTCGACAACACACCTTCTGGGTCTACCACACGGTTTTGATAACTAATCCCCGGCAGTAAGTGCGCATCAAACCATGCATTCCAACTACCTGCAGCCGAAAGGTCGCCAGCACTGCCACCCGGCACTGGCACAAAACTAAGTAGTAGCCAATAAGCCACTAAAATAGCGCCTGCAGTAATAATTTGTGTTCGTAAACTGGTATGCCAAACCAACATTGCACAGAAAAACCACGCAATAGCGATGCGGCCAAGCACACTGGCATAACGAATTTCATCCAACGCCATTGGCATCCCTGTGCCCCAGCCGTGGTTATACAAAATGCCTAATAAACACAATAGTAAAAGACGTTTACCCGCCTTGCGGTAATACACTTTGCGCTCATCAAACGGTAAATGGTCAATGCGTTTGGGGGCTAGCCCCATCGCCACACCCGATAAAAATATAAATAATGGGAAAATCAGATCGTAAAATGTGAAGCCATGCCAAACGCTGTGCACGGTGTGTGCTTCAAAAACTTTCCAGCCAGTCCAGCCAGTTAAAACGAATAGCGCTGCAAATAGTGACTGTCCACCTAATATCCAAAACATATCCATGCCGCGCAATGCATCGAGCGATGCCAATCGTTTTCTTGTTGGTTGTGTTGTTGTCATTGTTTACCTTTAATACAAAAAGCCCCGCGATACTTCGGCGGGGATTTTTCCAGGGAAGTTCTTACAAAGCTTTACCAGCTATATATGTCGCTTTTACATATTGATTATCATCTAGCACAACAAAATCAGCATCAAAACCGCTCAGCAAGCGACCTTTTTTATGTAAACCTAAATATTGTGCAGGATAAAGTGATGCCATTCGTAAGCTCTCAGCTAGGCTAACATCCAATGTGTTCACTGTGTTACGCACCGCACTTGCCATATCAAGTACGCTACCTGCTAATTCACCAGTAGTTGAATTTAATCGATCGCCAGTACGAATAACTTTACGACCATCAAAGAAATCAAACTCCATATCGTCAGTACCCACAGGTGGCATTGCATCTGTGACTAACATAATTTTTCCGCGTTGTTTGCTGCGAATTGCTAATTTTGCTGATGAAGGGTGCACATGATGACCATCAACAATTAAGCCGCACCAGCTGTTATCATCCCAAAGTGCAGCACCAACAACACCCGGCTCTCGTGATGTAAACGCTGACATCGCATTAAATAAATGGGTGAATCCATCAGCTCCTGCTGCAAGTGCAGCATTGGTAGTCGCAAAATCCGCATTAGTGTGGCCAATAGATACCTTTACGCCACACTCAACTAGGCGCTCAATATCATCAGCACTAACATTCTCAGGCGCTAAGGTAACCATTTTAATGCCTAGATCTTGGCGTGCATAAATCGCAAATTCTTGCTCTGTGATTGGGCGAATAAACTGCTCGCTATGGGTGCCTTTTTTCCCTAGTGAAAGGTGCGGTCCTTCGAAGTGTACGCCCATAACGCCCGGGGTCCCTTCAGCAATCGCTTGTGCAGTGGCATCCGCGGCTTTTGCCATGACTTCGACTTTGTCGGTAATCAGCGTTGGCATAATCGCTGTTGAACCAAACTGACCATGTGCTTTGGCTATTTTATCTAAACAATCTGGTGTTTGTTCAGCGTTAAAAAACGCCCCACCACCGCCATTCACTTGTACATCAATAAAACCTGGCGCGACTAAACCCGTTAATGCAACGGCATCAGCATGTGCTTCGACACGCTTAAACACGCCATTGTCGACGCTAAAATATACGTCAGATAAAAATTCGTCACCGGTAAACAATTTACTTGCATGATAAATCGTCATTACAAACTTACCTCTTGGTTTTGTTCAAGCACAGATTGCTGAGCAAAATACACAGCGCCCATTTCGGGTGGTTGAATCGGCGCTTCAACTCGTTTCGCTATATCTTCATCAAGCCAACAGTTTAATGGTTCAGCTAAACCACCGATCATAGATAAACGTGGAGGGTTATTTTCAAGTAATCGGTGTGCTAATTTACTGACGTAATTAGCTCCTTCCTTAACAATTTCAATCGCTACTTGGTCGTTATTTTTTGCTGCTTCAAATACATAACGTGCTAATTTGGCAAAACTACTCGAAGGCTGCCCTGACATTTGCTCGACAATCCCCATGGCATTATCCACCGAGAAATGCTGACAAATCACATCTGTTAACTCTGTTTTTTCACCCAAACCATCTAAATCAAGTAATGCGTTTTTTATAGCTTCAAGCCCCATCCATGCACCACTGCCCTTATCACCAAGAGCAAAACCATGACCACCATAGTTTGTGGTATGACCCGCAACACAAGAGAATCCACATGAGCCAGTTCCGGTTATAATTACCGCACCATCGCTGCCTTCGTGTGCACCAATGCAAGCAGTATGTAAATCGGTGGTGAGAAACATTTGTTTAAATGGATGGTCCCATTCCATAATCTTGTCGTACAAGCTAGGTAGGTTTACACCAGCCAGACCCAAACCAGCATACAGTTGATGAACTGTCTCAAGTGGTAATCCAGCATCTCGAAGAGCTAACTGTGTTGAGACCATTATTGATTCAAGCGTGCGTTCTAAACCATGTAATGGGTTCGCGGGGCCACCAAGGCCGGTTCCTAATACACCTTGCTTAACAGAGTAGATAGTAGCTCGGCATTTTGTTCCGCCACCATCAATACCAATAAACAATTGGTCCTCACTCACACTCTTCGCCATCATTTAACGACCCCTAGCCTTCGTTTAGTTTTTATTTAAATCGCATTATTTTTATTCTAAGAATGCGAAATGATCTCAACCTTTGTTGATTTAATGTTACACAACAAATGACAGCGTTGTCATTACTTTTTTTTATAAAAATGCACATTAGTTTAAAATTTACATACAACACTTTGAAACTAAAGAGCATTATTCGTGAGTAATAAATAAAAAATCGTCCAGTAATCACTTCTCAACTTATTCTCGCTATTTTTTTGAGTGCAAATTAGCGACAAAGCTCCATGTTACTGTGCTTTTATATACTCAGTATTGTATCTAATATTAGCTTAGCGCAAATAATACTTTAGTTAAACATTTTATTTAAAATGGAATATTTTTTTCTATCTTGATAACAACAGTGAATCATCAATACAGTGAAACTCAGCAGCGGCTTGCTTTAAAATATCGGCAGTGAGGTGCTCTGCTCCATAGACATCACACGGTAGCTGATAATTATTCGCTAAGTGACCAAGCAATAACGCAAAATCACCATCACCCGAAAGTAATACCATTCTATCAAGCTGCTTGGCATGCTCTAGCATATCAATGGTAATGCCAACATCCCAGTCCCCTTTTGCACTACCATCTCTGCGCTGAATAAAAGGTTTCAGTTTTACCTCAAAACCAATTGCGCGCAGGATATTTTGAAACTGCGATTGCTTTTCGTCACCTCGGTATATTGCATACGCAATAGCACAATCAATTTGGTAGCGTTCGCTCATCTGTGCCCAAAAGGCATTGTAATCAAAGTTTTTCTTGTAGCTTTCTTTACAGGTGTAATAAATGTTTTGTACATCTACAAAGATACCGACTCTTGGCTTATCAACTGCTGACATAATTATTCTGTTTTTAGTGATTTGTGTTCACTGTAGCATATCTAGGTTGATATTTACGAAAAAGTAACCTAAATTGGTTACATAAAACAAAGTAACCAAATTTGGTTACTTATCGCGATGTAACTAAATTAAGTTACTTAATCTAAGGGATCATAATGATTGCGGTGATCAGTGGTGATTTAATTAAATCACAAAAAATTCCACAACAAGAATACGATGCCATGCTGTATCAGCTTGATCAAAGCTTACGCTTTGTTGCCAAGCGTTTTAATGCAAGCTTCACCATTTACCGAGGTGATGCATTGCAAGTACAGCTATCAGAGCCTGAGCTGGTGTGTCATGCTGCCATCTTGTTGTATTTGCAGATGAAAGCAGCCAATTACGAACTACGACAAAGTTTGGCTATTGGCTCACTCGACAACCCCCGCGCCGATATAAAAACAGCCACAGGCAGTGCTTATACCTTATCAGGTCGCGGCTTAGATAACATCGGCCAGCAACGTTTGGTGATAAATATTGAAAATAACACCCTTGAAGAAGCCTTTGCGCTCAATATTGCTTTTGTCGAAGTCCTGCTTGAAAAAATGAGTCAAAAGCAGGCCAATGCGCTGTTTTATTATTTAACCGCCGAGAACAACAGCCATGCAGAGCTTGCCAAAGAGCTTAATACCAGCCGAGAGAATGTCACTAAGTTACTCAACCTAGCCCATTATCAACTTATCGAGCGCTTTATAAATTACAGCCAAACCACACTCAAAGGATTGTTATGACCAGTTTTGCTCTATTACTCACCGCGTTAGTACTAGGTCACTTACTTGCTGACTTTTATTGGCAACCAATGAGCTGGGTGCATGATAGAAACAACCGTCACTTTCGTGCCAGCAAACTCTACTTGCACGTATTAACACATGGCGTGACCTCTTTAGCTGTGCTAACACTGTGGGAATACACCTACGGCTGGCAAGAGTTCTCTCGGGTATTGTTAGCAACTGTGGCGATTATGCTGAGCCACTATGTCATTGACTTGGCAAAATCGTACTCAAATAAAGGCGTGGTGCCCTTTATACTCGACCAACTAGCCCACCTTGCTGTGATTGTAATGCTAACGGTTTGGCTTACCGATAAAAATGAATTTTATAGCTTAACATGGCAAAAGCTGATTGCCCTCGATACCTTGTTTGTTATTGCAGCTTATTTATTGGTGCTTAACCCAAGCTCTGTGTTTATTCGCATGATGCTAGAAAAAATCAATATTCAGATAAACAATGAAGGCAGTATTCCTGCTGCGGGGCATTTTATTGGCTTGCTCGAGCGAGTGTTGATGTTGAGCTTTATCTTGCTAGGTGAATACGGCGGCGTGGGCTTTCTGCTAGCGGCCAAGTCTATCTTCAGATTTGGTGATTTAAAAGAAAGTAGCGAAAAACAACTCACCGAATATGTCATGCTGGGCACTTTATTAAGTGTCACCGTGACACTCTTCATTGGTGTCGCCACCTTGTATTGCATTAAACTCCTTTAATCGCTTAGAAAAACAAAAACGCGCAATTGCGCGTTTTTTATATTTTTACTGTTATTAACTATCCCCAGCGGGTTTACGTCTTGGGCGAGATGGCCCAGACACACGCTGACGATTACCCGTAGGTTTATTACCTGCTGGTTTATTGTTATTCGATTTATTCCCGTTGTTAGCGCCTTTTTGGTTTTGGCCCTGCTCTTTACCCTTACCCTGCCACTTACCTTGTGAAGGTCGCTTTTGCGATTTAGGTTTTGGCTTTTGTGCAGGTTTTGCTGCACCTTGACCATCTTGAGCTGGTGCTTTTGGCTTTTTCGGTTTCTTTGGTTTTTTCGGCTTGATTGGACGCGTATCTAGTGGCTTTTCAGCAACTGGTTTGCTTGGCTCAAAACCTGCTTCGGTTGCACGCGGAATAAGCTCACCAATAAAGCGCTCAATACCATACAAATCGTCGGCATCATCAGCTGTAACAAACGAAATAGCATGACCTGATGCACCCGCTCGGCCTGTACGGCCAATACGGTGTACGTAATCTTCATAAATATTCGGTAAATCGTAGTTAACAACGTGAGGCAGCTCAACAATATCTAGGCCACGGGCAACGATATCGGTTGCAACTAGTACGCGCACTTCACCCGATTTAAAGCCTTCGAGTGCTTTAACGCGAGCGCCTTGCGATTTATTGCCGTGAATGGCAGCGCCGACAATATCATCGCGTTCAAGCTGCTTAACTAAGCGGTTCGCACCATGTTTGGTACGGCAAAATACTAATACTTGCTGCCAATCATTGCTACGGATCAAATGACTAAGTAGTGCTGTTTTGCGTGTTTTATCGACCGCATAAACAGACTGCGAAACCGTTTTAGCTGTGGTGTTTTTTGCTGCGACTGAAATTTCAACTGGGTCGTTAATTAGCCCTTTTGCAAGTTCACGAATTTCATCAGAGAAAGTCGCTGAAAACATCAGGTTTTGACGTTTAGCAGGCAATTTAGCAATGATACGTTTGATGTCATGAATAAAGCCCATATCGAGCATACGGTCGGCTTCATCAAGGATCAGCACTTCTAAATCATCAAACTTAACAGCATTTTGATTATGTAGGTCTAACAAGCGACCTGGTGTTGCCACTAAAATATCAACACCTTTGCGAAGGCGCAGCATTTGTGGATTAATTTTAACGCCACCATAAACAACAAATGAGCTGACATTTGAATGTTTTGCATATTGCTCAACATTTTCACTTACTTGTAAAGCAAGCTCACGGGTTGGTGCCAGTACCAATGCTCGTACTTTATTACCACCCGCTTTAGGGCCTTTTGACAAGCGCTCAATTAACGGCAGCGTAAAACCCGCTGTTTTACCTGTACCCGTTTGTGCGGCAGCCATAACATCGCGGCCTTCAATGATCGCAGGGATAGCTTGTGATTGAATAGGCGTTGGTGCTTCATAGCCCTTTTCTAAAACTGCATTTACTAAAGCTGGTGATAAACCTAACCCATCAAAACTCATACTATCTCTCTTTAAAAAATTCAGCCGATACGGCGAAGTGCGCGCATTATACCTAGGATAGTCAATAATGCATGGAATTATTTACAAACTCATATTTTATAATGAGCTTGGTCGATTAATTTAAGGCATAAAAAAAGCGGCTCAAATGCCGCTTTGTCTCATATACCCAAACCAGCTCAGGGTGGTTTGGGTATAGCTAATCTTTACTTAACACCAAGCTCGCGTAAACGCTCTTGTAGGTAGCTGTCTGCGGTGTAGCGCTCAGATAGCACAACATCAGGACGCGGGTGTAAGAATAATGGTAACGAAATACGTGATTTCGTTGACGCTTTACCCGTTGGGTTGATCACGCGGTGAATCGTTGATGGGAAGTAACCACCTGACGCTTCTTGAAGCATGTCGCCAATATTGATGATCAGGTTACCAAAATCACATGGTACGTCTAACCAACCGCCATCCGTTGTTTGTACTTGTAAACCAGGCTCATTCGCCGCAGGTAATACAGTTAATAGGTTGATGTCACCATGCGCTGCCGCACGGATTGCACCTGGCTCTTCATCACCAGTCATTGGTGGGTAATGAAGAATACGCAGGAGTGTTTGCTCTGAGTTAGCAATCATATCTTTAAGATCGATAGAGAACTTAGCGCGCACCTCTTCTGGTGCTTCAGCTTGAACCCAGCTTAATAATGTAGCTGCAAACTCATTAGCTAAACGGTAGTACTCACGAATTTCTTCTTCTAGCTGTGCTGGAACACGGCCTTTTGGATAAACGTGGTAGTACTCTTTAATATCTTTAACGGTAAAGCCTTTTGCAACTTCTGACACTGATGGTGGGAAATAACCATCTTGTGTCTCTTTTGAAAATAAAAACTCGTGCTTTTGCTCAGAATTAAAGAATTCTTGCCAATTTTTGTAAATAGACTCAACTAATGACTGAGGGATAGGGTGATTTTTTAATACACCGAAACCTGTGTTTCTTAGTGACTCAACAAATTGAGCGGCCGCATCGCTCGCTTTATAATCAACGGTAGGTAAATGTTGCATTGTCTTTTCCAGTGAATAAGGTTCTAGAAGTCTGTGCTAAGCATAGCATTTCTTCATTATAGCGCTTCGCGAGGATAGAGAAACACAGGCAAAAACATAAGGACTTATGTCCGCCCCCACCTTGCTTAACTCCTTAAGTTTGATACAGATCAACCAAGCCTTTAAGTAGTATAATATGTACTATCATCTAAACTTAGGTATGACCAACTAGACACGTTTCAACGCAAAAGGATCGCTAATGTTCAAAAGGCTGCAAATTTTACTTTTCAGTGCGCTCATACTCATTACCAATCAGGTTATCTCAGCAGAGCAAGCAAACTATAAAGTCGAAAATATTAAAGACAACGTATACCGCTTTAGTGCTGGCCATTACCACAGCGCTTTTATGATTGTTGATAACCTTGCCTTAGTGACTGATCCTATCAATAGCGACGCCGCAAAATACCTAAAAAACTATATCAAGAAAACCTTTAACGCCGATATCAAGTACATGCTGTACAGCCACAGCCATGTTGACCATGCAATGGGCGGTAATGAGCTAATCGATACCAACACCACGGTCGTTGCTCATCAATTTGCAGCTGAGGACCTTAAATTAAACAAAGTGCCTACGGCTCTGCCTAATCTTACTTTTACCGATACACTCAAAGTCGATTTAGGTGATAGCTACGTGCTGCTTAATTACTATGGGCCCAATAATGGCCGAGGTAATGTCAGTATGCGTTTTATGCCTGCCAATGTACTTTATGTTGTTGATTGGATTGTGCTTGGCCGCATGCCATATAAAAACCTGATTGGCTACGATATCAATGGCATGCTGCATTCAACCAACGCGGTGTTAAATGAGCCTGCATTTGCTGCATTTATAGGTGGCCATGCAGATACTGGCAACCGCGATGATGTTGTCTCGTACTTACACTATATTCAAGACTTACACACAGCTGTGCGCGATGGCATGTTAAAAGGTAAAAATCTTGCGACCTTACAAAAAGAAATAAACTTACCTAAATACAGCCATTTAAAAATGTACCAGCAATGGCTACCACTGAATATTGAGGGTGTGTATAACAACCTTGTCGAGATGGGCTATTTTAATTTTCGCAGCGATATTGATGCTCAGTTTTAGCTGAGCATCAAAAGCGAGATAAAAACGCGCTAAGTTCTTTACTCATTCGTGCTACAAGCGCTTTCGGCCCACCATCATACATATCGTTATGACGCAAATCTTTAAGCTTAACTTGTGTTACAGGGTATACAGAGAGCTCTTGCGGCGTTAGCAATACGTTGTCATCTGCTGGGTAATCGCTACCACGCAGTGTAAGTACAGCAATATTTTTGTTTCGCGGGATCAGCATACGACGATGATCAAGGGTGATCAACTTAGAAACCTTAGCGGGATAAATAGCGGCATATAATGCTGCAATATCACCCCCATTTGAGTGACCAAATAAAGTGAGCTTATTAAAGTCATACGCAGGATAACGCTTTGCAAGCTCTGTAGCTAAAAACTCAAGGGTTTGTACACCACGGTGCCAGTTTTCCATGCGTGTGGTCATGTAGGGTGGCTCGGGGTTTAAACTCGGGTCGCCTTTTAACTCATGAGCAACTTCAACCGTTAAATAACCATGCTGATGAAAGACCTGCTGGGCAAATTGATAGTCTGTATGTGCCATACCATAGCCTGCTCCAATAAATGCCACGGGGCACTTTTTCTTTACCGTGCATTCGCTATCGGCTGCTGTAATGATCACCGGAATATGGCGGGCTCGCTTAGTATCAAACAGTGTCTCTGTTTGGTTTGCAAAGGCTGTTTGCCCGCTAAGAGTTAAAGCGAGCAATAGCGCCGCCTTTTTAATATTTAACATTCTATGACTTCGCTAATTTGAATTCTAAGCTACGTTTAACCATAGGCCACTCACCATCAATAATTGAAAACACCACGGTGTCGCGTACGCATCCATCGGCCATTATTTGGTGATTACGAAGCACCCCATCTTGCTTCGCCCCTAAGCGAGCAATGGCATTGCGCGAAGCCTGATTATGCCAATGGGTACGAAACTCAACAGCAATCACATTAAGTGTTTCAAATGCATAACTCAGTAGCAGTTTTTTACATTCAGTATTAACCCCAGTACGCTGAAAACGCTTGGCATACCAGGTATAGCCAATTTCTAAACGGCGGTTTTTACTGTCGATATTACAAAAGCGAGTTGAGCCTATCACCTCATCGGTGTGTTTATCGATAACAGCAAATGGTAATGCGCGACCAAGTGACTGTTGTTCAAACGCCATGCTTAAATAATCGTCAACACGTTCTTCATTGGGCACCGAGGTAAACCACAATTCCCAAAGCTTTCCATCCGAAGCTGCGCTTACCAAAGCATCGCGATGCTCAAGCGTTAACGGCACTAATTTTACAAATTGACCTTCCAAGGTGATGGGACTTAAATTCATAACTTTTCTTAACCCAAATTAGCAAAAATATTTAATCCACCAGCTCTATATCGAGCCCTGCTAATAAATCCAGAGCTGCATAACGCTCAAATTTGGCCTTACTGATATTGTTAGCTGTTATATCAATGGCGAAGTGGCTGGCACCAATAAAATTAGCTTTACTGAGGTTGGTTTGTTGAAACAAGCTGTCACGAAAATCCGTATCAGTAAAATCAGCAGATGATAAATCCGCATGTCTAAAATCAACATCTTTGGCAAAACAGCTGCGCATTTTTAAAGCCTTTAAACTAAGCTCAAAAAAGCTGCTGTGGCTAAGTTCACAGCCAACAAAACTCACTGGGGCACGGCTGGCGAGTAGCGGCCAATCAACATCAGTAAAGCGTACACTGGTTAATTTACACTCTTTAAAGCTCACTTCTTCAAGTGAGGTGTATCTAAGACCAAGCGCAGCTAAATTACAGTTTTTAAACTCACATTCTATAAACCGGCAGTTTTCAAACTGGCTATTGCTAAAGTCACAGTCGATAAATTCACATTGCTCAAATTCACAATGTGAAAATGTTTGCCCTGCTAGGTTTACTTCAAAGGTGTGTTCAAAATAAAGCGAATGGCTTACGATCACGCTGTGGTCTCAATATCTTTTTTAAGCGCAAGTACAGCAATAAAAATAAGACCGAACAATGGAATTAGCCCTAGTAAGCCACCAATAATTGCCACCACAATTGGTGTTGAGGTTTTACGCTTACCTAAGTAATAGCTGATCGCGGCAAAAACAGGGATCAAAATAAAAATTATTTGCCCGATTAAAGTTGCACTGATATTCACACTCTTTCCTTGAAGAACATACTAAGTATTTATCTAAACACAAAAAAACCCTAAGGCATACACCTTAGGGTTTTCGTAAATCAGGTTTTTACCAATTATTCAGCGTCTTTCGCTACAACATCAATTGCAAGCTCAGTTAATGCATCTGCATTTGCTTTGCTTGGTGCATCTGTTAATAAACATGATGCTTGAGTTGTTTTAGGGAAAGCAATAACGTCACGAATGTTATCAGTACCGCATAACAACATAACTAAGCGGTCAAGACCAAACGCAAGACCTGCATGCGGTGGCGTACCGTATTTAAGTGCATCAAGTAAGAAACCAAACTTGTCTTGTTGCTCTTGCGCATTGATGCCTAAGATTCTGAATGCTGTTTCTTGCATTTCTGCATTGTGAATACGTACCGAACCACCACCAACTTCGTAGCCGTTTAATACCATGTCGTATGCATCTGATAATGCACCAGCTGGGTTTGCTTCAAGCTCTTCAGGAGAAATACCTTTTGGTGCAGTGAATGGGTGGTGAACCGCATGCAATGTACCTTCGTCATCTTCTTCGAACATTGGGAAGTCAACAACCCATAAAGGTTTCCAGCTATCAAGATTAGTAATGCCTAAATCAACACCAATCTTAAGACGTAACGCACCCATCGCTTCGTTTACAATGTTGCGCTTGTCAGCACCGAATAAAATGATATCGCCAGATTGTGCGTTAGTACGCTCAAGTAATTGGTTGATCACTTCTTCGTTTAAGAACTTAGCGATTGGTGATTGCACACCTTCAACGCCCGCAGCACGGTCGTTCACTTTCATCCATGCTAGGCCTTTCGCGCCATAGATACCGATGAATTTAGTGTAATCGTCGATTTGTTTACGAGAAAGCTCAGCACCGCCTGGTACAGTTAATACCGCAACACGGCCTTTTTCGTCATTAGCAGGACCAGAGAATACTTTAAACTCAACGTCTTTTACTAAATCAGCAACGTCAACAAGCTGCATTGGGTTACGTAGGTCTGGTTTATCAGAACCATATAAACGCATTGCTTCGCTGTAAGGCATAACTGGGAAGTCGCCTAAGTCAACGTCTAGTAATGATTGCCACATTTCGCGGATCATTTTCTCAGTCATTGCACGCACTTGATCAGAGCTCATGAATGATGTCTCTAAATCGATTTGTGTGAATTCTGGCTGACGGTCAGCACGTAAGTCTTCGTCACGGAAACATTTAACAATTTGATAGTAACGGTCAAAACCCGACATCATTAATAATTGTTTAAATAACTGTGGTGACTGAGGTAAAGCGTAGAAGCTACCTTTGTGAACACGGCTAGGTACTAAGTAGTCACGCGCACCTTCTGGTGTTGCTTTTGTTAGTACCGGTGTTTCGATATCTAAGAAACCGTTGTCATCTAAGAAACGACGCACAAAGCTGCTCGCTTTTGCACGAAGTTTGATACGGTCGCTCATTTCAAGACGACGTAAATCTAGGTAACGGTATTTTAAGCGGCGCTCTTCAGAGTTTTGCTGATTAAAATCAAGTGGTAATGGCTCTGAACGGTTGATGATAGTTAAGCTTGTGCCTAAAATTTCAACTTCACCTGTTGCCATGTCTTTGTTTACTTGGCTATCAGGGCGTGCGCGAACAACACCTTTTAACTGCACGCAAAACTCTTGACGTAGTTTATTCGCAGTATCCATTAATCCTTCTACTTCAGGATCAAAAACAACTTGTACTAAACCTTCTCTGTCACGTAAATCGACGAAGATAAGGCCACCAAGGTCACGGCGTTTGTTGATCCAACCACATAGTTCAACTTCTTGATCTACGTGAGATTTATTTAGCTGTCCGCAATATATAGAGCGCATAGTATTCCTGTCAGTTAAAGACTTATAGCCGCCTGCTCTTAAGAGTTCGCTATTTTGAGAGCAAAAGCCACTATACAAAGTAATCATTTAAGGCAGAGCATTATACCCAAACCATCTCAAAATGCGAGTGCCAGCAGTGCCTGTCGGGGGGCTAAATATATGCCCCGGCTTCTGAGCAAACATTTCTTTTGTTACACTAGACATAATTTAAATTTATTGGTTGATTTAATGCTGTACTTAGGTTGTCCGCAGTGGTCTAGCACCGCATGGAAAGGAAATTTGCTCTCTAGTCACTGTAAAAGCGCCGACATGCTCAGTGAGTATGCGCAATGCTTTAACTCAGTCGAGGGCAACACCAGTTTTTATGCAGACCCAAGTCATGAGTCATTAGTGCGCTGGCATGATGCGGTCCCCGAAGACTTTAAATTTACTTTTAAGTTTCACCGGCGTTTTAGTCACGAATTACAACTGACGAATATAACTAGTGAGCTTAATGCGTGGCTAAACTTATTTGAGCCCATTTTTGCTAAAACGGGGCAAATCATGTTGCAGCTACCCCGTGCCTTTGGCCCTGATGCCCTACCCCTTCTTGCTAATTTTATTGCACAACTACCTAAACAACTTAGTTACGGTGTAGAAGTACGTCACCCCGGCTTCTTTAATAAAGATGATGCTGAAATTCGTTTAAATCAGCTATTAATTGAAAATAATATAGATCGCATCAGCATGGATACCCGCGCTTTATTTGCGGTACCCGCCGATACCGACGCACTCATCGATGCGCAAAAGAAAAAGCCTTATTTACCTGTGCATGCTATTGCAACAGGAAATAAGCCAATGCTACGGTTTGTGATTGCCAGTCTTGAACACGAATACAAGTCGTATTACCAGCCATGGCTGAAAAAAGTAAAGCAATGGCTTGATGAAGGTAAATCGCCCTATTTGTTTTTTCATACCGCAGATAATCGCCAGTCACCACTTTTAGCAAGACAGTTTTGCCAAGATTTAGGTTACAATCACCCCGTGCTTGCACCTTTTATAGGTGAACGCGAAGCAAGCCAAAGCAGTTTATTTTAGCGCCCGATTTATCAGAGAAAATATGAAAGATTACAGCCGTTATTTTCAAGGTTACCCGCCCCACATCATTGAGCAAGTGTTACAGCTATTTAATGGTGACAGAGCCGCAAAATACCTTAAAGGCAAATACCCTGATGCGCATAGCATTACCAGCGATAAAGCTTTATACAATTACGCCACTGAGCTGAAAAAGCGCTACCTTAAAAATGCCCTGCCTTTTGGCCGTGCCGCATTCAAAAAACAAGGCGATATGGTCACAAATGCCTTAGGGACCCATACTTTTCGTATGCAAGGTAAAACCCGAAAACACGATCTTGCCATTAATAGCGACCTACTTCGCGCACCTGAGCCACTTCTCAAAGCACTCGTCGTACACGAGCTGGCTCATTTTAAGGAAAAAGACCACAACAAAGCCTTCTATCAACTTTGCTGCCACATGGAGCCGCAATACCATCAACTAGAACTGGATTTAAGAATATTCAGTGTGCTGGTAGGTGAAGGGAAAAATCCGTACTGAAGCTATCTGCTAAACTTCAGTAACCTCAAACCTTCTTTGCCCTATCAGCTGCCCAGACTCGGTAACTACTTTAATGACCCATTTTCCTGCGGCATTTGCAGGAAAATTCGTTTTATGGCTCCACGCTCGATAGCCCTCTTTACGACCACCAGAAATATCCAAGGCTATGCGGTCAACTTCTTTACGATTATGCACCCAAACATGAAAGATTTTTTCATTTAGCCCTCGCGGTGCTTTTACTGCACTAAAACTATATAGACCTTTTTCATGCAAGCTCTGCTCGGTGAGTTCTGTTATTGGCGAAAGCGGTTTACGGGCTTGTTCATCAAGCTGATACGACATGCTCATATCGGTTAAACGCAGTGCCGCAGGTGGCACAAAGCTACGCAATTGCCAAAGCCCAACACCTAATGCACAAAGCAATAACACCAACAACGGAAAACGCCACCATTTCGCATTCGGCATCAAATTACCAAGACTAGGGACAGTTAAAATAACAGCCGTGATCAGCGCAATTTCAAAACTTTGGCTGGTCGTTAACTTTAATAAAATTGGCAAGGTAACCGACAGCACGACAAACAAAGAAAAGCTATGAAACACACTAAACCAGACACTGTGCCTTGCAAGCTTTTTATAATAGAGGGGGTCAACAACAGAAACAAACGCACAAAGAATAATTAAAGCGGTAAACGCGGCCTGACCATGGTCCCAAGTAGTCACCGCCAAGAAGAATGGTAAAGCAAAAAACAAACTTTCTTGCTGCACAACTTGCAGCGCAAAGCGCATCACGTTGGGCGACACCGCCACACCAAAACGTTCCTCTACTTTATCTCTTAGCCAGTTATCTATTAACAACCACAACCAAGTGACTAATAACAAAATAGAGATAAGTTGCGAAAACGATTCTTTTCGCTCAACAAAGACATAGCTCGCTACACCACTACAAAAAGCCAACACCGCCATCAACCCCGGCCGCTTCTGCATCATGAAAACAAATTTAGTTATAAAGTTTTTTAAGTAATTCATGCAATCATCAAATCCATTTAAGGCTTTATGAGTAAAGCATAAATTGGATGAATGTAGGCTTTAAAACGAGCTTTAAGTTCAAAGCTTTAAGCTGTAAGGTATTTAGATGAAGTGAACAATCATAGAGTATTTTCTAAAAGGAAAAAATGGAATGTTATATAGAGTATTGATAATACTTTTCTTAATTTCTAAGTGTACAACTGCAAACGCATTTGAAGATTATAGTTTTTTAAATGGTGAATGGTCTTGCAAAATGAAATCAGTATTACCAAACGATGCAATACTAGAAGTTGATAGCCACATAACTACTTCAATTAAAGATTTAAACTCATATTCAAAAAGCTTTTTTAAATTTTATTTTAAACAAAACCCTGATTTGGTCTCTGTTATCTCTGTTGAATCCTCAGAAAAAATGGATTTCGAGGGTGATATCATGATCAGCTTTAATTCTAAAACCCATAAAACAAATTTAATCAAAGACGATCTAAATTTATTTTCACCAGAGTCTGTTAAAAGCTTCACTCGAGGGCCTTCAGTGACAGTTAAATCGAAAATCAAAAAAATAGACGATGAGACTATTAAGTTAATTGGGATCCCTGACAAAGATGTTATCAATTGCTCTAAAGCACAAAAAAGCGCGGTCTGACCCGCGCCTCTATTTTATCTGACGGCTGATAGCTGATGGCTGACAGCTCAAGTCGTTAGGTTACAAACCAAGCTCTGCCATAAAATCATCATCTGCATCGTCAGCTTGTGATGATGCTTTTTGCTTTTCAGCTTTTTGTTTGGCTTCGTTTTCGATGATGTCATCAGGGTCAACCGCTTCTGAAATATCAAAATCATGTAGTTTGATAAATTCAGTTTTATCCATTGCCAGTTCTAGATAGAAGATATTTTGCTTCGCTGTAGTGAAGGTCACACGGCGCGCTTGTGGTCTATCCATGGTAGTATCAACAGAGATTTGCACCTGTTTATTAATCGCCATCATCTTAGGTTGGTTTTGCGTGATAGAAGTATGCAGCTGGTCGCGTACTTTTGACGTAAAGTCACCAACGATTTGGTTCATCAGCTCGCCAAGTACGTTTGCCACATCATCTGATAAATGGCTTTGTGCAATTTCGTCCTCAGGCATACCCATGTTACGCATATAGTCATGGTAAATTTCCATGGCTGCTTGCGCTGTGAAGTTTGTTACCACAAGACCGGTAAAGCCACCATCGAACAATACAAAACAGCCAATATCTGGGCGCATACAGGTGCGGGTGATTTTTTGAACCATAGCAGAATAACTAATACTGTTACCGCTTGCTGAAGACAGAACTCCAGTCACTGAATGACACAGAGTTGATAAGATATCTTCTGTACTGATCACTTTGCTTTTTGTCATTAAACTTCTCTTTTTTGTACTTGTTATTGATAATTCTAGCCAAGCTACTGAATTTATCACTGACTATCCAGTTAAAAATGCTAAAATAGCGGTATTATTTTTTAAAGAGACTGTTCAAGTGACGCAAAAAGACAGTATTTATGCCACTGAGCAAGCGGTTAAAGACTTTAGCTTTGACCAACATGTAGTAGAAGTTTTCCCAGATATGATCCAGCGCTCGGTGCCGGGTTACGCAACCATTGTTAGCACCATAGGTAAACTGGCTGGCGAGTATGCGCAAAGCAATTCAAACCTATACGACTTAGGCTGTTCTCTTGGTGCTGTAACGTTAAGTATGCGCCGCAATATTCGCACTGATAACTGTAATATCATTGCTGTTGATAATTCAGAAGCGATGGTTGAGCGCTGTAAATTACATTTACAAGGTTTTCGCTCTGAAGTGCCGGTCACGGTTACACTGGGTGATATCAATGATTTAGCTATCGAGAATGCCTCTGTGGTCGCGATGAACTTTACACTACAGTTTATTCCACCTGAAAAGCGCCAAGCGGTGCTTGAAAAGATTTACGCAAATTTAAAACCAGGCGGTGTTTTGCTACTGAGCGAAAAAATTAGAGGTGAAAATGAGCAATGCGATAATTTGCTCATTGATTTACATCATGATTTTAAACGTCATAACGGCTATTCAGAGCTTGAGATCAGCCAAAAGCGCACAGCTATCGAAAATGTCATGCGCCCTGATCATTTATCTACCCACTTAAACCGATTAAGTGAAATTGGTTTTAGCCAAACGCAAGTGTGGTATCAATGTTTTAACTTCTGCTCGATGATTGCAATCAAGTAATCATCACAACGATATAAAGAGTATTTCATGTCTCAATGGTTTAACCAATTTTATGCTGCTATCGCACAAAGTCCGCTTAGTCACTGGCTCGAAACTTTACCTGGCCAATTAAAGCACTGGGAACTCGAAGCCAGTCACGGCGATTTACCTAAATGGCAAAAAGTGCTGAAAAACTTACCTGAGGTAAGCACAAACCATGTAAACCTGCAGGATAAAGTACAAATCGGCACCGGTGATGAGCTATCTGAAGGTCAGCAAAAACAGTTAACGCATTTATTAAAGCGCATGATGCCATGGCGTAAAGGGCCATTTAGCTTACACGGTATCGAGATTGATACTGAGTGGCGCAGTGATTGGAAATGGGATCGTTTACTGCCTCATATTGAACCGTTAAAAGGCCGCACTGTGCTTGATATTGGTTGTGGTTCTGGTTATCACTTGTGGCGTATGCGAGGTGAAGGCGCTAATTTTGTGGTAGGTATCGATCCATCTGATTTATTCTTATGCCAATTTCAAGCGATAAAGCATTATCACCAAGATGAAAACGTGCATTTATTGCCATTAGGTGTTGAAGCTCTGCCAGAGCTAAAAGCATTTGATACGGTATTTTCGATGGGTGTTTTATATCATCGTCGTTCACCAATCGACTTTTTAGCGCAATTAAAAGCGCAGCTTCGTCCTGGCGGTGAGTTAGTCCTTGAAACACTGGTTGTTGAAGGTGATGAGCATACAGTTTTAGTGCCAACCGACCGTTATGCAAAAATGCGTAATGTGTGGTTTATCCCAAGCACCGCGGCATTAAAACTATGGATGGAGCGCGTTGGCTTTAAAGATGTACAAGTTAAAGACTGTGCAATCACAACGCTTGAAGAACAACGTAAAACCCAGTGGATGGAAAACGAATCATTGGTCGACTTTTTAGACCCAAATGACACCAGCAAAACCATTGAAGGTTACCCAGCCCCTCTACGCGCTATTTTAACAGCGAAAGCTTAACAAATAGTGAGAAGTCTCTAGTTACAAGGCCAAAGTGACATTTACTTGATACTTTTGCCTTGTAACTTGAAAGCAAAAAAACCGGACAACTGTCCTTGTCAAGTCGGTTAAAGTGATTTTTCAACTAGCCGCGCCATTGCAATTGTTGTAAAATACGCGCGTTTCTAAGCAACCCACATGCAACTTTTTTGAGGAAAACCTGTGAGCGAACAAAAACAGTCTCTTAGCTATAAAGACGCGGGCGTAGATATCGATGCCGGTAATGCACTTGTTGAGCGTATTAAAGGCGTAGTTAAAAAAACCAGACGTCCTGAAGTAATGGGCGGTATCGGTGGTTTTGGCGCACTTTGCGAACTACCAACTGGCTATAAAGAGCCTGTACTGGTTGCTGGCACAGACGGCGTTGGTACAAAACTACGTTTAGCAATCGATCTTAAAAAGCACGACACAGTGGGTATCGACCTTGTTGCTATGTGTGTAAACGACCTTATTGTACAAGGTGCAGAGCCACTATTTTTCCTTGATTACTATGCAACTGGTAAATTAGACGTAGACACTGCGGCTGATGTTGTAACAGGTATTGGTAAAGGCTGTGAGCTTTCTGGCTGTGCATTAATCGGTGGTGAAACTGCTGAAATGCCAGGTATGTACGACGGCGAAGACTACGACATGGCTGGTTTCTGTACTGGTGTTGTAGAAAAATCAAAAATTATCGACGGTACTAAAGTTGCTGCAGGCGACCAATTAATCGCCCTTGCATCAAGTGGCCCTCACTCAAACGGCTTCTCATTAATTCGTAAAGTTCTTGAAGTATCTGGCGCAGACACGAGCGCTGAGCTTGAAGGCAAAACACTTGGCGATCACCTTTTAGAACCAACTCGTATCTACGTTAAACAACTACTTGAGCTATTCAAGCACGTTGACGTACACGCGTTATCTCACATCACGGGTGGTGGTTTCTGGGAAAACATCCCACGCGTACTTCCTGAATCTGCAAAAGCAGTTATCAAAGGTGACAGCTGGGAATGGCCTGTTGTTTTCAACTGGTTACAAGAAAACGGCAACATCACAACACACGAAATGTATCGTACATTCAACTGTGGTGTTGGTATGATTTTAGTTGTTCCAGCAGACAAACTTGAGCAAAGCTTAACAATTCTTAAAGATCTTGGCGAAAATGCATGGCATATCGGTGAGATCCAAGATGCGAAAGCAGGCGAAGAGCAAGTAGAAATTTTAGGTGGTCGTGACTAATGACCCCTTGTCGACTTGTTGTATTAATTTCTGGTAGCGGTTCAAACCTTCAAGCCATCATCGACGCATGTGCGCGTGGTGAGATAAAAGCCGAAATCGCCGCTGTTATTAGTAATAAAGCCGACGCCTATGGCCTTGAACGAGCAAAAAATACAGGTATACAAACACGTGTACTTAGCCATAAAGATTTTGACTCGCGCGAGGCCTATGATGCTGAGTTAATGGACATTATTGACAATTTTGAACCAAATCTAGTTGTATTAGCTGGTTTTATGCGTATTCTTACTCCTAGCTTAGTGCAAAAATTTAAGGGAAAAATGTTGAACATTCACCCTTCTTTGTTGCCTAAGTACCAAGGGCTGAATACCCACCAACGAGCGATAGATGCAAAAGATGACGTTCATGGTGTCAGTGTTCACTTTGTCACAGAAGAGCTAGACGGCGGTCCCGTTGTTCTTCAAGCCAAAGTGCCGGTACTCGAAAACGATACCGCAGAGACACTCGCACAACGTGTTCATCAGCAAGAACATATAATCTATCCATTGGTGGTCAAGTGGTTCAGTGAACAACGACTCAAGATGGAAGCAGATTATGCAGTTTTTGACGAAAAGAAACTTCCTGCACACGGCGCGCACTATCCAGAATAAAAATTTAAGTGCCCTACTCGCTTGTGTGGGCACTTTATTACTTCCTACCAGTGTTTTTGCTGGCGATCTCACTCAATATGAAGCCAAATACGATGTACTTCGTAAAGGCGAAACCCATGGTAAAGCAATCCGCGAGCTTAAAAAAGCCGCCGACGGTAACTACGTGATCACTTATCACAGCGAAATCGAATGGATGATTTTTTCTGACTCAAGAAAAGAAACATCTAAATTTACTTACCATGATCAAAAAATTTCTCCGCTAAGTTACACTATGGAGCGCTCAGGCACAGGGCCTGATAAAGAATACAGCTTAAAATTTGATGCGGCGCAAAAACAAGTACAAAGCAGCGAAAGTAAATACCCATTAAAGCTTGATTGGTCTGACGATTTTCAAGATTCACTGTCTTACCAAGTGCAAGTGCGCGAAGAGTTAAAACAAGGTAAAACGCAATTATCGTATCCATTGATTGATAAAAAAGGCAACCTGCGCAATTACGACTTTGAAGTTATTGGCACCGAAGTTATTTCGCTACCTGTTGGTAATGTAGAAGCGATTAAAGTTAAGCGCTTATATGATAACGATAAACGCCAAGCATTGGCGTGGTTTGCCCCAGAAATGGACTACATGCTCGTGCGTATGTGGAAAGGTGAAAAAGGCGTAGAGCAATTTGAAGTGCAACTTAATTCATTCACTGTGACCACGCCAGTGGCCGTAACAAATGAAGTGAGTAACGAAGCGCCTTAATAGCGCTTCATCTTTTATTTAGATTTTTTCACCCATTTTAAACAGGGCAAACTCACCGGGTTCCATTTTCTGCCAGCGTTCATCATTGGTGAGTGGCCGTGTTGCAATCACAGTAACCACATCGTTCGGTGTGGTTTCTTTTTGAAAATCAATCACCATGTCTGCATCAATTAATGTCGCTTTGCCAAACGGTGCACGGCGAGTGATCCAATGTAAGTTATTGGTGCAATAAGCTAACACATAAACACCATCGGTCAGTAACATATTAAATACGCCTTTTTCGCGCAGGGTATGGGCAAGCTTTGCCGCATAACGAAATACAGACGCCATATTTGATGGCCGCTTAGGGTATTTTTCACGGATCTTATCGAGCAGCCAACAAAACGCCAGTTCACTGTCAGTGTTACCGACAGGTCGATAATAGTCTGGCTTTAAATCATGATAATTAGATAATTGCCCGTTGTGTGCATACGTAATTTCACGGCCCCATAACTCGCGGGTAAACGGATGCGTGTTTTCAAGGCATACACGACCACGATTCCCTTGGCGAATATGACTTATCACCGAAATACTTTTAATAGGATACGCTTTAACGAGTTTGGCAATTTCTGATTGGCAACTTGGCTCGGGATCTTTAAATGTGCGACAGCCCTTACCCTCATAAAAGGTGATGCCCCAACCATCTTTATGCGGGCCTGTGTTTCCACCACGCTCTAATAAGCCCGAAAAACTAAAACAAATATCCGTTGGTACATTGGCTGACATGCCAAGCAACTCACACATAGAACTCTTAACCTATAAAACTAATCGAAGTAAAAGGCATGATGGGCTGATCCCTGCCTGCGCTCATTGTTGTACATAGCGCTAAAGATGGCAACTGCTATGCTGAGATTTTCAGAACTATCTGATAAATAGTGCATATTTTACACACCTTTTTATGTGTACCATTTACATAAACTAAATAGTCATAAGCCCACTGTAAATTTTTTTGCACTGTTCATACAGTTTACTCATTAAAAGGTTTTACAAAGCATCGTTTTATCTTTGTTCCCCTCTTGATAATTCATGGTTGTAGCGCTACTCTAAAAGAGGTGGTCTGACCTCTATTAAGGAATAATCAATGACTCTCATATTTTTACTTGGTTTACTCGTGCTACTTAGTGTGGCGAGTTACCACAGATCGAGCTGGAATACCTGTTTAGGTATTGCCATTGCGACCTTACTTGTTGGCACTTTTGCTGGCGCGTTTGGTGCAATCAGTTGGCTACTATTCTTACTTATTGCTGTGCCACTTTCTGTGACAAGCATTCGTCAACAATACATCATCAAACCTATTTTTGCTGCATTTAAAAAAGTAACCCCGACAATGTCGGATACTGAAAAATCAGCAATCGATGCAGGTACTACGTGGTGGGAAGCGGATCTATTTTGTGGTCGTCCTGACTGGAACAAATTACACCAATACCCAGCACCAAAACTGACTATCGAAGAACAAGCGTTTATTGATGGCCCAGTTGAAGAAGTGTGTAGCATGTTAGATGACTGGCACGCAACGCACGAATTAACTGATTTACCGCAAGATGTTTGGCAATATCTAAAAGATAATAAATTCTTTGCCATGATCATCAAAAAAGAATACGGCGGTTTAGAGTTTTCTGCTTATGCACAATCATGTGTACTGCAAAAGCTAACAAGTAAATCAACGTTACTTTCATCTATCGTAGGTGTACCAAACTCATTAGGTCCGGGCGAATTACTTCAGCACTATGGTACTAAAGAGCAAAAAGATCATTACTTACCACGTTTAGCGAGTGGTCAAGAGATCCCATGTTTTGCTTTAACATCACCAGAAGCTGGTTCTGACGCAAGTGCAATTCCTGACTACGGTGTTGTTTGTAAAGGTCAATGGAACGGCGAAGAAGTTGTTGGTATTAGCCTAACGTGGAACAAACGTTACATTACTCTTGCTCCTGTTGCGACTGTACTTGGTCTTGCATTTAAACTACAAGATCCAGACGGTTTACTAGGTGATAATAAAGAACCTGGTATTACCTGTGCGCTGATCCCAACTGACACCCCAGGGGTCGAAATTGGCCGTCGTCACTTCCCGCTAAACGTACCATTCCAAAATGGTCCTACTCGCGGTAAAGACATCTTCGTACCACTTGATTACATCATTGGTGGCCCGAAAATGGCTGGTCAAGGCTGGCGTATGCTTGTTGAATGTTTATCTGTTGGTCGTGCAATCACCTTGCCGTCTAACTCTACAGGCGGCATTAAAACAATTGCGCTTGCAACAGGTTCTTACAGCCGTATTCGTCGTCAATTCCGTTTACCTATTGGTCAAATGGAAGGTGTTGAAGAATCAATGGCAAAACTTGCAGGCTACGCTTATAGCTCTGATGCTGCCGTTAGCATGTCTACCGGTGCTGTTGACCTTGGTGAAAAACCATCGGTTGTATCTGCGATTATCAAATACCACTTAACTGAACAAATGCGTGAAGCAACGATTCACGGCATGGATGTTCATGGTGGTAAAGGCATTATGCTTGGTCCAAACAACTACCTAGGTCGCGGTTATCAAGGTGCGCCAATTGCAATCACTGTTGAAGGTGCAAACATCTTAACGCGTAACATGATCATTTATGGTCAAGGTGCAATTCGTTGTCATCCATTCGTGTTAACTGAGCTAGGCGCTTGTGCAATTGAAGACCGCGAAGAAGCGCTTGCAGTATTCGATAAAGCATTAATGGGTCACGTTGGCTTTACTATTTCGAACCTTGTTCGTACTAAGTGGTTAGCACTAACGAATGCTCGCTTCACAAGTACGCCGTACAAAGACGAAACCGCTGAGTTTTATCGTGTTGCGTCACGTTTCAGTGCATCATTAGCATTAATGTCAGATATCAGCATGGCGGTATTTGGTGGTTCATTAAAACGTAAAGAGCGTATCTCTGCACGTTTAGGTGACTTACTAAGCTACTTATACCTTGTATCTGCAACACTTAAACGTTACAACGACGAAGGCCGTAAAAAAGAAGATTTTGCGCTAGTTCAATGGAGCTGCCAAGATCACCTTTACCACTGTCAACGAGCTCTTGCTGACCTAATCAATAACATGCCATCTGCACCACTTCGTGCAATGCTAAAAATTATGTTATTCCCATTCGGTCGTCCAGTTCGTAAACCTACTGATAAGCTTGAGCATAAACTTGCGCACTTATTACAAGTACCAAGCGAAACTCGTAACCGTTTAGCTAACTACATTTACCTTAAAAACGAGCCACTTAACCTTGTTGGTCGTCAAGAGCAAACGCTTAAAGACATTCTCGAAGTTGAGCCGCTGTTTGACAAGGTATGCCGTGAAAAAGGCGTAAAACTGCCTTTCTTCCAGCTTGATAAAGTAGCGCAAATGGGCCTAGAAGCAGGCATTTTAAGCCAAGCTGAAGCCGACAAACTAGCGGCTGTTGAAAAAGCCCGTCTTGACGTTATTAACGTTGACGACTTTGACCCAGCAGACTTAGTTGCTGGTAAAGTAGCCCGTGGCGAAAGCGATAAAAAAGCAGACGCAGCTTAAGCTAGCAAAACAATTCCAATTGTTATGAAAAACCAAACCAGCGCAAATTGCGCTGGATTTTTTTGCGCTATATATTGCTGTAATAAACACCAGCCTGCGCCAATGGGTATGTAAAGCAAGTTAGTGCCAAGCATGCTTATAACTACCATTAAAGCCACAGCAAAAAATATAAGACTCGGTATAAAATGGCTTACATAAAACAGCTTGTCTTGGTTATTACTTTGAAAGAATAACCGATATTTTTTAAAAACAGCCATGCAATCGAACTGTAACGAGCTAGTTAGCAACACACATACTGATAAAGCTAAAGCCTGTATCAGATCACTAAAGTCACTCCGAATTGTTATTAGCTGTAATAAAGAAAACAAACATGCAACTAAAACTGAGCCACGCCATATTAAACACCAACTGTGTTGTAAAAAGTAACTAAGCCAAAATAAAGCAAACGAGTGTACTTTCAACTTATGGCTAATTCTTACAGAAGGGATTAAAGTCGAACAGCTGAAAATAGCAATAAATCCTAGATAGTATTGCAGCGAAGATAAACTAACAGGCAGTAATATCAATACAGAGCTTATTAACAAGCTATAAAAAAGTGCAATTGGCCTATAAAGAACAAATACCCCACATAGCCACTGCAAAAACACAAAAATCATAAAATGAGGCACTTGTAGCCATTGTTTCAACGATAAATCTACAGCTATTATTAAACTCGCAATGAGCCAAACATTACTTAAAAATAATAACTTGCAGTCAACACATACTCGCCAAGAGGGTTTATAAAGGCTTCGCTGAAATGCCCTGTTTTGCACATTTTTAATGGCTGGCGCCATGGCCCATAACATCACCGATTCAAGTAAAAGATAAACCACAGCTATTTTTGCACCGTAAGCGGGTTCTGCATGGCTATCGACTATTTTCCCAAGACCTAAAAACAAAAGTAAAACCATACCAAGAAATGCTGGGCCTAGTACCAGAGCGAACAGCAAGCTAAAACTCTTTAACTGAGATAGCATGCTTTTGAGAGTGGTTGTATATGCTAGGTATCTATAAGAAAGGAATGACACGTAGCTAGCAAGAGATTCAATCATAATGCTGTACACTCAAAACCATGCTGTATAAACACCTCAGGTTCGTGGCTTGTAATGATGACTTGCCCATTAGGTTTATCATCTAAGTAGCCATCAAGTAAGGTCAGCAAAAATTGAATACTTGTTTGATCAAGTGCTGCACTCGGTTCATCTAATAGCAAAAATGGAGCTTGCTTTAAAAAAGCAGTAATAAGCTGGCATTTCTTTTGGTTTCCACTCGATAAAGAACTGAAGCGAGTGTTGAGATGCTCTGTAAAGTTAAAACCTGTAATGAGCTGCTTTGGTATGTCTTTCTTTAATGCCTTGCAACTAAGTTCAATAATTTGCCTCGCAGTTAAAAAATCAGGCAGCACAATACGGTCGCTAGCAATTGAAGCATCGTTTTGCGGTGATTTTAATGCCTCATTATTGTATAAAATCTGCCCTGACTGTGGCTCTTCTAGGCCAGCGAGCATCATCAGTAGCGTTGTTTTTCCTCTGCCATTGGCTGCCTGTAAACAAACTCTTTTACCTTGTAATTGCTTATTGTAGTTTTCAAAAACGTGGGCTGAGGCAAAACGTTTATTGAGGTTGTTTATTGCAATCATGTTTACTTCCTTTAATAGTGGAAAAATAATATCACACTCATGTCCCTATTTATTTACATGATTTGTAACAAATATCGAACGGGTAAAACTTGCGTTTAGATTATGAACAGGCAACACTTTATAACGAAAAATTAACAAGGAATAATTACAATGAAACCGAGTTTTCAACTAGCAGCCGTGGTATGTGCACTCAGCCTTGCACTTGCAGGATGTTCACAATCAACCCAATCAACAAGCAGCACCGAAAGCGTGCAACAAAACCAAACTGTTAAACAGTATGATGCTGAAACCTTTTTTGATACAACCTCAATTATGGGCAGCAGCTTTTCACCAAAAGGCGACAAAATACTCGTTAGCAGTGATGAAAGCGGCATTTATAGCCTGTATGAAGTAGATATAAAAACCGCCAAAAAAACCCGCTTAACAGACTTTGAAGACAGTACTTATGCAGTGGCTTATTTCCCTAAAGATGAGCGCGTACTATTTACTAAAGACTCAGGCGGTAACGAGCGTTATCACATCTACGTTCGCGAAACAGATGGCACAGTTAAAGACCTCACCCCAGGTGAAGAAACCCGTGCAGGATTTGCAGGCTTCACAGAAGACGGTAAACACTTTTTTATAACCAGCAATCAGCGTGATGCTAAGTTTATGGACCTATATCGTGTTGATGCTAACAGCTATGAAGTAACGCCGGTTTATCAAAATACCATGGGGCTAGATGTCGGTGCGATAAGCCCTGACGGCCGCTTTATTGCTTTATCGAAAAACAATTCGAACAAAGACAGCGATGTGTTCATTCTCGATACGCGTAAAAAAACCCTTAAACCAGAGCTTATCACCCGTCATGACGACGACGCTAAGTATGGCCCAGAAACCTTCTCAAGAGACAGTAAATCATTGTATTACTCAACCGATGCTAAAGGTGAGTTTGCACAAGTGTGGCGTTATGACTTAACTACCGGCGAGCACAGCCCTGCCCTCAAAGATGAGTGGGATGTCAGCTTTATATACTTCTCTAAATCTGGCCGTTATCAAGTAAGTGGTGTTAATGCCGACGCCAGCACTAAGGTATCGATAATCGATACCACCACAGGTAAAGGTATTACTATGCCATCGTTGCCTGCAGGTAACTTACGTGGTGTTAATTTTTCAGCTGATGAAAAAACTATGGCGTTTTATTTAAATTCAGACACCTCGCCAAGCAATTTATTTGTGTGGCAAGTCGGTGAGCCGCAAGCTAAACAATTAACTAACACATTAAGTGATGCAATTAATCAAAGTGACTTAGTTGAGAGCACAATTGTGCGCTTTAAGAGCTTTGATGGTTTAGAAATCCCGGGGGTTTTATATAAACCTAAGCAAGCCAACAGCAACAATAAAGTACCTGCTTTAGTTTGGGTGCATGGCGGCCCTGGTGGACAAAGCCGTACTGGATATAGTGCGATGCAGCAACATCTAGTCAATCATGGTTATGCTATTTTTGCGGTTAATAACCGAGGCAGCTCAGGCTATGGTAAAACCTTCTTCCATTTAGATGATAAAAAACATGGCACTGATGATTTACAAGATATCGTATACGGCAAAAAGCATCTACAAAGCCTAGATTGGGTTGATGCTGATAAAATTGGCATCATGGGGGGCAGCTATGGTGGCTTTATGACCGCCGCAGCACTTGCCTTTGAACCTGAAGAATTCAAAGTAGGCATTAATATCTTTGGTGTAACAAACTGGGTTAGAACCTTAAACTCGATTCCACCATGGTGGGAAAGCTTTAAAAAGGCACTGTACGATGAAATGGGCGACCCCGCGACAGACGGTGAGCGTCACCGTGCAATTTCGCCACTATTTCATGCTAAAAACATCACTAAGCCATTAATGGTGATCCAAGGTGCTAATGACCCACGCGTTTTACAAGTTGAAAGCGATGAGCTCGTTGCCGCTGTAAAGGCAAATGGTGTGCCTGTCGAATATGTATTATTCGATGATGAAGGCCATGGTTTTACTAAAAAGGAAAACCGCATTAAAGCCTCAAACGCATATCTTGAGTTTTTAAATACCTATTTAGATAAATAGCAAAATTGCAAAGGTAATGAGCCGGTTTTTAAACCGGCTTTTTTATGCAAAACACCTGTATAGAAGCAAAATATAGTAGCTCATACAGTACTGTATAGAATACTGTGTAATTTTAATGATAAATTTTTCACCTTTTTGACCTTCCAAAACAAAAAAGTAACCCATTGTTTAATAAGAACTAAATAAATTTAATTAACATAAAACTGAATAATTGGTTAAAAAATAGCAAAAAAGTACTTGCGCAAAAATACTGTATAAACTACTGTATACATATACTGTATAAACAACCAGTGAGTGAAAGTTATGTTACAGCCAATTACCTTAAGAACAGTTAAAAGCTACCAACAAGATAACGACAAAGCGTCTGTTAATTTAATTCAAATTGAAGACGAAATATCAGCAACCTTTGAGCTATTAAAAGTATTGCATAATTACAATAGCCAAAATGCCTGGACACTATTAATTGCCCCTGATCATGTTCCTAGCAAAGCATTATTAGATTCGTGTTCGATTGATACCAGCAAACTACTTGTGATCAGACAAAAGCATTTAGTTAACCTTGAGTACGTACTTAGCTCTGCATTACATAATGGTAATTTTGCCGCAGTGATCACATGGACAGATATTGTAAACAATCATCAACTTGATTCGATGAATCTAAATCTTGAGCAAGCATCTGCTAAGTTTTATTGTTTTACAAAAAGCGCTCAATTAAACAATTTAGTACCGCAGCCACAATAGGCTTGTTAAAATAACAATTTATAGTTTTAGGTAAGTTGTTATGACATCACTCACACACCCCCTTTGCCCTTGTGGCAGCGAATCGACTTACGAGCTTTGCTGCCAACCTTTTCATACAGGTGCAAGCCAAGCTGATACGCCAGAGCAACTTATGCGTTCTCGTTTTAGTGCATACGCGCTGAAAGATGCAAAATATGTATTTAGCACCTATGCACAAAGCCAACAAGCCGCAAACCCGGTTCGCGAAATTAAAGATTTTGCTAATAGCTGCCGTTTTACCAAGCTAAGTGTTTTAGATACAGAACATAATGATCAAGAAGGTTTTGTAGAATTTAAAGCAAATTACTTTTACCAAAACTTGTATTGTGAGTTACACGAAAAGTCGCGTTTTATTAAAGAAGATGGCCTATGGCGTTACCTAGATGGTGATATAACGCCAGTTGCAGATATTAAAATTGGCCGTAATGACGAGTGCCCTTGTGGTAGCGGTAAAAAATATAAAAAGTGTCACGCTCTTTAATTGCTCTTATACCAATCCGCTTAATTAAGTATTATTGCGGGTTGGTATTGGTCTGGTAAATCCAGTCTAGGGCTTGGGTAATCGTTGTTGGGAATGCGGTTGCATGGCGTGCCTGAGGAATAACAAATAAATTTGTTGTAACAAGCGCGCCGCTTTGTTTATTAATTTTAGCTGCTAATTGCCTCGCACCCGACACCATTTTTTCACCTTCACTTTCTTCAAGTTCTCCCACTGCGATGTAAACTTTTGTTGTGTTGGCAGCTGGTACTACAGGCAAAGCTAAAAGGCTATGCTGCTTAAACCACACTGAAGGACTGCCGATAATGTAACTTGAAAAAAGCGAAGGCTCGGTAAATAAGGTAAAGGAAGCAAATAAACCACCCAGTGAGTTACCGACTAATGTACTTTTTTGATTTGTTCTGTAGTGAGCCTTAATATATGGCAATACAGATTGTTTTAGAAAGTTTAGATACTGGCTTGCTCCGCCAGTTTTACGTTGCCAATTTTTATCTTCAAATGGCGTATAGTCATAAATACGGCTATTAAGCCCCGGCACACCTTTTTGATACCCTACTGCGACGATAATCACCTCTTCCATCGCCCCCGAATTCATCATAAAGCGACTGACGCCAGAGGCAATTGGCAAACTGTAGTTTGCATCTAACAAGTAAACAACTGGGTAGCGCTTCTGGCTTTGTGCTTGGTAGCTGCGTGGGAGTTTAATTGTAATGGGGTATTCGTTTTCGGTATGTTTACCTTTAACTAAAACAGTATTAGTGCGTGGCAAAGTAAATGGCTCAGCATGGCTTACTGAGCTCACGCCGAAAACACTGATCACAAAAACGAGCAATAGCAATAAATAAGGCATAGTTAATCCTTCAGCCACTTCTTAATTGGTAACAGCCACTCATCTTTTGGCTTATAAAATGCACCATGGGAGAGCCCCGTATTGATGCTTAGTTCTTCGAACTTAGTTACTGCACTTCTATCAATTAAAAACTGGCAAGAGCCAACCTGATCTGAGCGTTCAAAGATAGAGTAAACCTTGCCGTAAGCTTTAACTGATGAGTTCTTTTTTATTAGGCCAGCACAACCTGCCAATATAACTAAGTTAATATGTGTGCGTTTAAGCTCATTGGCTGCCAGTATCGACAATGCCCCACCCCGTGAAAAACCAACCAAACTAATATTCGACTCATCAACACCGGCGCTGATCAATGCTTCAACATCTGCAGCAAGTTTTTTCGCAAATGCAAATGGTTCAGTGTCTTTTGGCCTGTGATAGGCAATTAAATGATAACTATCATCTGCAAGTGCTTCTTTTACCGAAATAAAGTCATAAACACCAAAGGTTTTGTGAACAGGCTTAGGGTTTTTACCTTCGACGATAAAACCATGGGAATAAAAAACATAGTGCTCATGCGGATCAATCTCTGTTGGAAACTGGCTGTAAATAGTGCCAGCGAGAGCAGGCATAACCCAACAAGCACAGGTTAAAAGTAGTGTACGTAACACTGGTATCCCTTTGAAAAATAAAATCGTACTGATTGCACGATAATAACAGTTTTAAAAATAATATCTTAGTTGTAAGTCAGGTCGCTTTGCCTAAGTGAGAAGTGAGTTAACCCTAATCAAAAACCTAAAGAGATCTCCAAAAACCAACTTGAGGTATATTCATAGCTTTTTGATATAAGTTAAGTAAAAAAACAATGACAGCGATGTCAATTGACAGTAAAAAAGCGTATTGTAAAAAAAAAGTTAAAGCAATCACTAATTTTAGACGTCTAGACGTTGAAAAAACAAATTCTTAAGCGTACTATGTTCGTAATCTGAGTTTGGCTCACATTTTTCATGAGATTTTTTAAAGATGATTGATATAAAGCACCTAAAAACCATAGCGACCCTTAAAGAGACAGGCTCATTGGTCAATACCGCCCGCGAGTTGTTTTTAACTCAATCGGCTTTATCACATCAAATTAAAGATCTCGAGAATAAGCTAGATTGCCAACTGTTCGAACGTAAGACGCAGCCTGTGCGTTTTACACCGCAAGGCATGTTACTGCTGGAGCTTGCTAATGAGGTTTTACCGAGGGTTGAAGCGACAAAGTGTCGTTTAAAAGAAAGCCTGAATCAGCCAATTTCAAATTTACGTTTAAGTGTTGAGTGTCATGCATGCTTTCATTGGTTGCTACCAACTATCAAAGAATTTAATAACTTTTGGCCTGATATCAAAATTGATTATGAGCGCGGCTTTAGCTACGACGCCATTCCAGATTTAATTAATGATGAGTTAGATCTTGTGCTGACTTCTGATATTCGTGAACCCGATCAGCTTGAGTATGCTCACCTGTTTGATTTTAAATTAAAATTAATCGTTGCACCGGATCATGAGTTGGCAAAAAAAGCCTATGTCACCGCCCTTGATTTAAAAAACGAAACTATTATTTCGTACCCTATCCCGCGAGAGCGCCAAGATATCTTTAAACATTTTATTCAAAATGCACGCTTTGATGGCACGCTTAAAACTGTTGACCAAGGTTTATTGATTTTCCAATTAGTGAGCGCTGGAATGGGTGTTGCAGCTTTACCAGATTGGCTAGTCACCCCTTATGAAAGCCAAGGACTCATTAAGTCGATTCCGTTAGGTGCACTTGGCCTTACTCGCCCTATGTATTTAGCGATGAAAAAGAATATGAAAGATAACCCTGTTTATCGCCACTTTTTAAATACGTGTAAGCAAAATAACGGTCGCTAAAGAAAGGCAAAATAATTAACATAGCTGCATCTGTTACAAACAATAATGCTGATACATGTTTGAAATTAAAAAGATCATTGGCTCATTATTAATGCCCCTGCCGTTGCTCGGGCTGCTTACTTTAGTGATGGTATTTTTAGCCATTGCCCATAAACGCAAAGCACTCTATTTGGGCTTTGTTAGCATTTTAACTTTAATGCTGATAAGCACGCCATTTATTGGTCAGTCACTGATAGCTGCAAGCAATAACCCAGCATGGCAATTTAACCAAGCAAAACACCCTAAACTCGATAATATTGTGGTACTTGGCTGCTCTATAATGCCCAACTCTCGCCTTGCCGCTAATCACCAGTTAGGCGATTGTGCGCTTGCTCGATTACTTGAAGGTGTTAAGCTTGCCCACCACTACCCAAACGCCACTCTCTATGTATCAGGGGGCGGTTTTGCTAACACCACCAATAGCCAGCTCATGTTTGAAACAGCAAAAGCGCTCGGCATTAAAGGCTCCCGAATTAAGCAAAATCCCCTCGCTATGGATACCGCTGAAGAAGCGAAGCGACTTGCCATTTATTTAGTCGATAAAAAAACAGCCCTAGTCACCTCAGCAAGCCATATGCCACGAGCGAAAGATTTATTTAATGCACAAGGTGTTGATGTGATCCCTGCTGCAACTGACTTCCAAGATTTTAGTCAGTATCCGACGTATAAGCAGTTTATACCAGATGATGATGTACTGGTTGCCGTTACCAGAGTCGCTCATGAAAAAATTGGCAGTGCTTGGGTAAGTGTGCGCCGCTGGATTGATCCAGAGGCGCTGTAGATTTAATCAGACTGGATTGTCGATATCGATAAACGTTACATCAAAACCATGCTGCTCAGCTAAAAGTTCGCCTAAGGCTTTAATGCCATAACGCTCAGTAGCATGGTGTCCTGCTGCAAAAAAGTCGATGCCTTGCTCGCGTGAACTATGAATCGTTTGCTCAGAGGCTTCACCTGTAAGATAAGCATCAATCCCTTGAGCAGCCGCTAAATCAATATACCCTTGGCCACCCCCGGTGCACCAAGCGATGGTTTCGATTTTTTCTTTTCTGACCAAACTAGTTAATGGTGCTCTATTAAGTACTTTCGCAATTTTATCGGCAAATTCTTCACCGCTTAGTGGTGTTTTTAAACGCCCTTTTACCGGCACACTATTTGGACCAGATTCAAGCCCACCAGTGAACTCAATACCAAGTAAATTTGCCAATTGTGCGTTATTACCAATGTCAGGATGAATATCTAGCGGTAAGTGATAGCCATATAAATTAATATCATTATTTAAAAGCGCTGCTATGCGGCGTTTTTTCATGCCCGTGATTGGCTGCGACTCTCCTTTCCAGAAATAGCCATGATGTACCAGAATCGTATCTGCATTTTCTGCAATAGCGGCATCAATCAATGCTTGGCTAGCTGTGACGCCCGTCACTATCTTTTTTACTTCACTCGCCCCTTCAACTTGTAAGCCATTTGGGCAAAAGTCAGCGATAGAATCAGGTTTAAGAATGTCGTTTAATAATTGAGTAAATTGTTTGCGTTGCATATGAAAATCGTCCTTCAACCCTCTATTTTGTGCAAATTTTGGCGTTTATGAGTGAAAAATGGAAGGAAAATCGCAAAAAATTGAAAAGTAAGCTGAAAATAGGTATAAATATATATTCTTAATCTGTGTTTACAACGTATAGGGTCTCTGATGAGCAAACTAGACAAAACAGAAGTGTTAAATGCCTTCGAAGCAGCATACGAAGCAGCGAATGGTAAGAAACCTGAAATCACTACAAAACCTGGTTGGTATAGCATCGATGGTGGCAAAAACTTGCGCCTTGCTGATGTTGCAGCGCTGACTGAAGAGCTCACTTCTGGTAAAACAGCTGAGCCTAAAGCAGAAGAAGCACCAAAAGCACCAGCGAAAAAAACCAAAACTAAAACCGCTGCACCGGCTAAAACAGCTAAGAAAGCACCGTTTACTGTTGTTACAGCAAACGATGATGGTTACAAAGCTGAAGAGCTTTGGATTGTTAACCTAGCTGAAAAAGACCACGATTGTCGTTTACCGCGTGGTGTTGTGTAATCAAATTACACTTAGCAATTTTAAAAACCGCTACTCGTTAGCGGTTTTTTTATGGCTATTCAATTGGTTGCTTAATATCCATTGACTTAAATAGCCAAACAATACAATAAATACGGCTCCGATTAATACGGGCATCACTAAAAAGTCCCAGCTTTGCATAGATTGCATAATCAAAATAGGGTTTGCGCCTGCCGCTGGATGTACGGTATCTGTCAACATCATTAGGCTAATTGCCAACCCTGTAGCTACAGCAATTTCAACAGCCCCTACACCGACATAATTTACAAATACAACGCCGATTAGTGCAGTTAAAAAGTGCCCACCAATAACATTCTTCGCTTTAGCTAAAGGGCTGTGTGGCACACCAAATACCAGAACCGCAGTTGCCCCAAAGGGGGCCATCAACCACACCCCATAACTTCCTAATTGCTGTAAATAGGCCAATACAAAAATTGCCATACAAGCAAACACACCCGCGATTGCCGCTTTAGTTACTTTATTATCCATTACACCTCCCAAAGTAGACCGAATTGTCTACCTCGCGAATGGTAGACAAGCCGGTCTACTTCTGTCAAGCTATCATTAATCTCCAATTGAGGCCTTGTTATGGATAAACGAACACATATTATTTTGACCGCCTTGTCACTTTTTTATCAAAAAGGCATTCATAGTGTGGGAATAAACGAAATCATTAATGTGGCGGGTGTCGCCAAAAAAACCATGTACCACCATTTCGCAAGTAAAGATGAATTGTTACTCGCGTGCCTCAGTGAGCGACATAATAGGTTTATACATTGGTTAACGCATGCCACCAGCAAGCAAACCACTGTTGAAGAGTTTAAAGCAACGTTGATCAGCTGCCATGAAGCTTGGTTTAACTCTGAAGTAACAGAGTTAGGTGATTTCAATGGCTGTTTATTTATTAACACTGCTGCTGAATTTGCTGATCCTGCAAGTCCAATTAATCAAGCCTGCAAAGAGCATAAAATAGCGGTGCAGCAGTTAATAAAACAGCGTTTATCAAACTGTAACAACATGGATAGTTCGCAGCTAAACTCACAGAGCCACTATTTGATGACGCTTGTTGAGGGCATGATCTGCCAAGCAAAACTAGTAGGAATTAAACAATTCCCTTATTTAAAACAATAAATAAACAATAAAAAAGCGGCACAATGGCCGCTTTCTGTTTAGATTTTTGCTATGTTAGATTTTTTCAAAATATAACTTTTCGCGTTTTTTCTCACCCACTTCGTTCATGGTAGCAGCATCAAATAAACGACCATTGATCATGGTGTAATCTATTTTATCTGTATCACGAATGTTAGTTAGCGGGTTACCGTCAATAACAATTAAATCGGCAAGTTTACCCGGCTCTAGAGAACCGATGTTTTTATCCAGACCAATGTATTTAGCAGGATCTAACGTTGCGGCACGAATAGCTTCAAGTGGTGTCATACCACCTTGCGCAAACATCCAAATTTCCCAATGTGCCGCTAAACCTTCACGTTGACCGTGAGCACCTAGGTTTACTAACACACCTAAGTCTTGCAGCTCTTTGGCAACACGGGCATTGTTGAAGTGGTTATAGTGATGATCGGGCGCCTTAACACGACGCATTGAACGAGGTAAAAGCTGATTCTTTGGAACAAACTTACTTAAGCGTGGGTGATTCCACACATCCGTCTTGTCGTACCAATAATTTTCACCCCAAATACCACCGTAAGCTACACCCAGTGTCGGCGTATAACCCACATCGCTTTGAGACCAAAGCTGGCGAATATCATCGTAAATATTGGCAACAGGAATTGAGTGTTCAATACCCGTATGACCATCAACTACCATGGTTAAGTTGTGCTGTAGTAATGAACCGCCTTCTGGCACAACCATCATTTCAAGTTCACGACCTGCTTCAATAACTTGTTGGCGCTGTTCACGACGAGGTTGGTTATATGATTTAACACTAAACGCACCTACTTTCTTTAAACGCTCAAGATGGAATTTAGCATCTTCTAACGAGTCAATATGCGATGTATAACCTGGCATATTTGCACCATATAAAATGGTACCCGTTGAGAAAATACGAGGGCCGACAATCATGCCTGCTTTTTGCATTTCGCTTGCAGCAAAAATCTCTGTGGTGTCGTTTGATGGATCGTGAATCGTTGTCACACCTAACGCTAAGCCAGCTAAGTTCTTCCAGTTTTGCTGTGGAATGATCTCATCGCTGCCTTGCGAGCCGTGCGCATGCGCATCAACAATACCCGGCATAATCGTCTTGCCAGTTACATCAATTACTTCTGCGCCTTTAGGAATAGCAACACTGTCTTTACTGCCAACCGCTTTAATATGCTTACCATCAGTAACAATAACGCCGTTTTCAATGACTTGCTCACCGTTCATGGTGATAATACGTGCGCCAGTTAACGCAAATACTGATTTAGGCTCGGCCATGGTTTTTGTAAAACCGATGTTATCGCCGCTTTTAACTTTAAAGTCAGTCTCTGCATTTTGGTTAATATCAAATAAACCCGCTAGGCTTGCATGATATAACTCAGGGCCTAGGCTCCAATAAAGTTTATCGCTTGTGCCACTCCAACTGATGTTTTCACCCGCGCGAACAGAGAGCTGCTCAATTGGGAATTGGCTATCTTTCGGACCAATATTAATGGTTTTGCCACGCTCAACAAATGGTGTAACAAATACTTTAAAACGCTCTGCAAACGCTAGGTATTGACCATCTGGTGATACTCTAAACTCTGTTGCATGTTCTGATTCGTAAAGTTTACGAACTTGTTTTGATTCAAGTTCAACAACACTTAATGTTGGTTTTGGCCAAGGACTCATCACATAAATACGGTCATTCGCTGCACCAAATTGCGGCTGATACCCTGATTTAGTGATAAGTGTTGAATTACCGCCTTTAGCACTTACTGAGTAAATACCTGGCTCTAATGACCATGTTGGATTAAGGATACTGCCGCCAGACGCTTTACGGTAAACAATCGTTTTGCCATCTGGGCTAAATGTTGGCTCTACGTATTTACCTGGTTCTTTGGTAATAGTATCGCCACGACCACCACGTGCAGACACAACACGTACTGAGCCCTGCTCGTTGTCATCCCATGTGGTGTAAACAATCTTCTTACCATCACGAGAAAACTGCGGGAATAATTCAAAGTGATCGTCTTGCTTAGTCAGACGCTTTACTTTGCCTGACTCTAAATCACGCTTATAAATATGACCTAGCGCCTCAAAAATAGCTGTTTCACCATCTGGTGAAATTTGTACATTACGCAGCATTTTCACATCAAAATTATCGCTATCGATGTTTTGTGTAAAGCGCACTGCTTTTTGAATTTGCTTATTGGTTTCAACTTTAAATGGAATAGTCGAGACAGACTTATCATCCACATCTAACTTATGGATTGACCCCCCCGCCCAAAATACTAGTTGTTCGTTGTCTGGTGTCCAAGCAATTGTCGGGTATACACCATGAATAGCCCATGTTTCTTGCATATCGCGTTCAAGCTCACCATAAAGCTTTGTATGCTCACCGGTATGGAGATCATATAAATACAAGCTTGTTTGGAAATCATCACGCTTGATATACGCAAGTTTTTTACCATCTGGTGAAGGTGTCGGTCGTATAGCTCCACCCATGCCATCAATAATTGTTTCAATCTCGCCGGTTTCACGGTCGTAGCGTTTAATTTTATAAATGCCCGCTACAGAGTCTTTTGAGTAATGGAATGTTTTACCCGGCGTTGCATCATGAGAGAAATAAACATAACGACCATCAGGTGAGAACATTGGCTCGCCTAAGTCTTTTTGGTCGTTCTCGCGTGCAGTTAGTTGCACACCCTTGCCACCCGCTTTGTGGTAAAGCCATACTTCACCAGCACCTAAAGAGCGGCTTGCAGTAAAGTGCTTACGCGCAACTAAATAGTCGCCATCTGGGCTCCAAGCTGGGCTATTTAACAAGCGGAATGTTTCGTTGGTTACTGCCTTTTGGTTTTCACCGTTTACATCCATAACCCAAATATTGTCACCACCGCCTTGGTCTGAAGTAAACGCAATGTGCTTACCATCAGGGCTAAAGCGTGGTTGCATTTGCCATGCAATATCACTGGTTAATTGCGTTGCAGTACCACCCGACATTGGCATGGTATAAATATCGCCGAGTAGGTCAAACACCACTGTTTTACCATCAGGGCTAATATCAACATTCATCCACGTGCCTTGCTCAACACTAATTTTAGCGTCTAGGAATTGGCCTTTTGGTGTATCTACTTGCCATTTGTCATCATTTGATTGCTCAGTTGCAGCCACTTGCCCTGATAGAGCAAGTGAAATCGATACAGCAAGCGCTGTATGAAGCATTTTCTTCATTGAAATCTCACTTTTTATTGTTTTGCTTATATGCACACTTTTAAGATTGCACCAAATAGCATAGCAAGATTCCAGCAATACGTGTTAAACAGACGTAAATTGACGACTAATGCCACGCAATCGGATCAAACTGATAAAAGCCAACCAATAAATGATAAATTTCTGGGTCAAACTGCCTGAGTTCTGCAGGTTTTTCTAAAAAGGTTTCGGTGATAACAGCAAAAAACTCGGCCTCATTAGTTGCCCCGTAACTGTGAATAACATGAGGCATGCCATAGGCTAAGTGGGTTTTGAGTTGATTAAATGCGCGGCTAAATACTTTCGCCCATTTTTGGTAATCCTCATTACTCGGAAGCAATGGCGTGCCTGTGGTTTGCCCTATTTCTTGGTCGAGTTGATGAGCAAACTCATGAAACACCAAATTATGTCCATCACTTGGTAAGCGATTGCCCTCAAGAACATCATGCCAGCTCAGTACCAAGGTTCCACCCGGCCAAGACTCTCCTTGGCGCACGGTATTGTGATAGCTTACGAGTCCTGCATTATCGCGGGAAGTTTGCGGCGCATAATAAGCACTTGGATATAAAAGGATCTCTTTTACATTGCGATACAGGGGCCAAGGTTTATTAAGCACTAAAACACAGGCATCGGCCGCTACAATCAGCTTCATTGCATCATTAAGTTTAAGGCCATCACAGCCAATAAAGCGCTTTTCATTTAAAAACCAGACAATGTGACGCTCCAGCTTTTCACGGTCTGCATCCGTCATCTTTTGGTAGATGGGCATATAGTTTAATAGCAGTTTTTTTTGCTGAGCATTGAGGGAGTAATTAAGGTATTTTTTCTGCCAAAAGTGGTTACGGATGTCATCCCAGCGCCAGTAACAGACAATAAATATAATTAAAAAAACTAACAACAACAGGTTTAGCATTACTAACGCCTAAAAAACAGTCTTGTTACTTTAATGTGTGCAAACCAAAAAAGATCAATTGTTTGCACACTTTTTATTTTCAAAAACCTTAACTTGGTGTCATGCAACCCTTATTATGCATGAAAACCCTGTTGCGGCCGCTATTTTTAGCACTGTATAAGGCATTGTCTGCATTAGATAGTAATCGATCATAGTCAGTGACTTTTGAATTATCTGCAACACCAAAGCTCACCGTAACACATAGTCCTGTTGCGATATCAGCAAAGTCATAGTCAGCTATCTGTAAACGTATGTTTTCACACAACAGTGCTGCTTGTTCAGCATTTTTGTGCGGGAATAGTAAGGTAAACTCTTCACCTCCCCATCGTGCAGCATAGCCTTCATCTGGAAAACTCATTTGTAATAATCGTGCGATTTCACAAATCACCTTATCACCGATTAAATGAGAGAAATCATCATTAATCTGTTTAAAGTGATCAATATCCATAATCGCAATACTGAGCGCTTTATCCTCATCTTGAAACTGGTTAAAGTTATTTGCTAACCAACTATCAAAGGCGCGTCTATTCGGTAATTGCGTTAATTGGTCATGGTTTGCTAAGTGGGCAAATGCATCAGCTTGTGTTTTTAGTTCATGCATTTGCTGTTCAACTTTTTCCGTTAATTCGATTTCAATTCGCTTGTAGTGATATAGTCGATATTTATAAATGACATACGCGGTAAGAAGAACGGCAATTAAGATAAATAACTTAAAGCTGGTTTTTTGCCAAAAATAAGGAGCAATTTTAAAATGCAATACTTGCTCATTATTTTGCCAATCACTATTTGGGTAGCCTGCGCGCACTTTAAAGGTATATTCACCTGGCGGTAAATTTGTGTACTCGGTAATGGTCAGACGCCCCCGGTCTACCCATTGTTGATTGTACCCACTTAATTGAGTTTGATAGTTAAGCCGAGCAGGCATAATAAAACTAAGCCCTGCGTAATTAAAAGACACACGTGAGACACCTGCCGGCAAACTAATAAAATCAGTATCAGAAGTTAAAGGGATTGATTTACCATCTACCTCAAAACTTTCTATTACAGTCGACAAACGGCGTTTACTGGCCTCTTTTAAGCGCTCTGGTGCTGCAATAGCAACGCCCTTAGCGGTCGCAACCCATATTTGACCATCAGAATGTATTACCGCAGCAGGGTTTGAGCCACCATTCGCTTGCGCACTTAGCATGCCATCGCCTTCGTCATAAAGCTGCATGGAAACGTCCATTGGTTTAGCTGGGTTATCTAATAACGTATTGAGTTGTGATTTGTTAACCTGAATGACACCGCGATTACTGGTAAGCCAAAGTGAATCACCTTGTTCAATCACTTGGAACAGTTTATCAACTGGTAAACCTTGCTCTCGGCCAAACAAACTCATTTGATCTGTGCTGAGGTTGTAGCGAACTAGCCCTCGGTCTGTGGCGAGCCACATTTTATCGCCATCCAAATAAAAACCGAATGCATACTCAGTGCTAAACTGATCAGGAAATTTTAATGAGCTGATTTGTCCAGAAGCTGAATCTAAGATAGATACGCCAACGCCTGTGCCAATCCAGATATTGCCATAAGCATCTTCAGCAAGGGCCATGATAAAGTCGCCAGCTAAACCATCGACTGTTGTATATGAATATGTTTGCCCTGAGGTATCTATTTTAGTTAACCCACCTGCAGTCCCAACCCACAAGTTATCAGACGAATCAAATAGCACCGCGCGAACTTCGTTACTAATAAGACCATTACTTCGATTTTTAACGGGATAAATTTTGTTATCTGCAACTTTCATTAAACCCGCAGTATAAGTACCAAGCCAAACACCTCCCTGTTTATCTTCGGTAAGGCTTAAAACTGATAAAGGGTCTTTGTCGTTAGCTTGCTCAAGCGTTGTTAACTCACCATTTTCAATACGATTTAAGCCGTTACTACTGCCCACCCACAAGCTGCCATCTGAGTGAGAGAGCACTGTACGAACATAATTTGATGCCAGGCCTCTACTCTTGTTCCAATTTGTAAAAGGGGCTTCTCTTAATCGAAATAAGCCCGCGTTAGTTCCGACCCAAATGCTTTTTTCACGATCTTGCATTAGCGATAAGATACGATTATTTGGTAAACCATCGTCAGCGGCTAAATTTTCTAAACCCAATTCACTTAACCTAAACACCCCTTTATTAATGGTACCAAACCATAAATCACCATGTGCATCTTCAAGTAAGCTAGAGATAGATTCTTTATTAAGGACGGGGTCAACAGAAGTGAACTTGTCTTGTTGCTTTTTCCATACACCTTTTTCGGTGCCTACAATTAAGGTACCCGAATTCGTTAGTAGTAAAGTAAACACGGAGGCGTCGGGCAACCCTGAATCTCGGCTAACCTTACTAACCTTGCTATCTATAATTTGATACAAGCCATCACTGGTTGCCGCCCAAATAACGCCCTCTTGGTCTTGCAACAAGCGATAAACACTCAGTTTATCAAGTAGTTTTTGTTCAGGTGCATGCTCTGTGGCCCGATAAGCAATCCCCTCTCCTTCGAGGGCAAGCCAAATCTCACCTTGTTCAGTTATAAGTGCATGATTTATCATAGCTGACGATGTTGCTAAAGCGCGCCATTGCCCTTGAGTTCGCTGTGCAATACCACCTCGTGCACCAACTATATATAAATCACCATTATCCATCGGAATAAGGCTACGCAATCCAGAGTCAGGTAAGCCGGGAATTTCTGTACGGGTAAAAAGTTTAAATTCACGACCATTGAAACGAGCGAGCCCTTCCCAAGTTGCTATCCAAATATAACCGTCATTTGTTTGTGTAACTGAATTTATGCTGTTATGTGGAAGGCCTGCCGGTGTACTCCAAGTCTCGGTAAAATAATCACTGAGAGAGAGGCGTGCAGAATCTGCAAAAGCATTGAAACACAAGAAAAGTAAAATACAGCTAACTACCCGCACCATAAACTAAGACCCTGATATTTATTATCATTCTTTTCAGTGATGTAGTTTTATAGGTTCAGGGTTAAGCAAAACCCCGAATGGAACCAACTTACTTAATTAAGCGAATTGCTAAAATACTACATTAGTTGCAATTTTTACTTACTTTAATCACATTTAGCAACAATCAATTACAAAAATTTGTAATTTTTTCTTGTAGTACCTTTAAAAACTGCGCTACATGAAGTCCATCCATCAAGGCATGATGAACGTCAATCGACAGAGGCATTTTTCCAGTTTTTGAATCAAACTGGCCGAATACAAACTTAGGAATACCAAGTCCGTGACCTTCACTTACCGCATGCGAAAAACCAGTAAAGTTTAACCATGGTAGCACTGAGATATGAATTAGGTCTGGCTGCCCTTCTGTTGCAGCAAATGCATCAGAGAAAAAAGCTTGTACTTTACTGTTTTTTCCCACTTCAATAGCATGTTTAGAAAACGCTTCAATCGACGCCTGTTTTTCAAAATAACTAAATCGGAACGTATCATCATCAGCAAGCTCAACCACACTCCCTCGTACCGATGACAGTTGTACCGGTAGAGAATTTATAATACGTTGCCGCATTGGGGCGTAGTCATGACACGCTTCCAAAGTCAGGTATACATATGTATGAAAAAATGAGTACGGCGATTTTTTACATTTTTCATAAAGCGCAGCCATATCAAGTGAAACACAGACATTAAAATAAGGTAAAGAAAACTCACTGAAAAAAGCAAAATGTTGCTTTCGAGGCCAAGAATCTAAATCAATCGGTGTGATTTCACAAAGTGCTGTATCCATAAGAGACCCTCGAAGATTAAAAATCGAGTTTAACGAGTTAAAATGGCTTCGTCACTTAGTTGCGACAAATTACGAGCACAAAAAAAGGTGCGACCTGCGCACCTTTTCGAACAACTAATTTAATTAATTATAAACCGTTTTCGATGATTTCTAATGCTAGTTCATCGGCAATTAAATGTGTTGATTTTTGTTCTTTCTCTGAGCGAGCAAAGATTTCAGTTAAGGTATCGTAAATACCTTCAACGTGCTTAGTTGAAGCTTCTGCACTATAACCTTCTGGCGCAGTTTCGTAGTAAACGTTGATAATACCACCAGCGTTAATAACGTAATCTGGCGCGTATAAGATACCTTTTTCACGGATGATCTCACCGTGACGAGACTCTGCTAATTGGTTATTCGCACAACCAGCAATAATCGTTGCTTTTAAGCGAGGGATGGTATTATCGTTTACCGTTGCGCCCAGTGCACACGGTGCATAAACATCAACATCTAAGTCGTAGATTTCATCAATACCAACAGCCGTTGCATTGAAGTCATTTACAACACGCTCAACAGCTTGCTCGTTGATATCTGTTACAAATAATGTTGCGCCCGCTTCATGTAGGTGCTTACAAAGGCCATATGCCACTGCACCTAAACCTTGCACGGCTACTTTGATGCCAGCTAGATCTTGATGACCACGTTGATGCTGTAAAGCAGCTTTAATACCTAAGAATGTACCGTATGCCGTAAATGGTGATGGGTTGCCACTTTTACCTTCAAGGCCTAATACATAGTTAGTTTCTTTATTCATGATAGCCACATCATCACAGGTGATGTTTACATCTTCAGCTGAATAGTAGCTACCGCTTAAACGCTCTAGTTGGCGACCAAATGCACGGAAAAGTTGCTCTGATTTAATTTCTTTAGCATTACCGATGATCACTGACTTACCGCCACCAAATGGTAAACGTGCTACAGCATTTTTATACGTCATACCTTTTGATAAACGAAGTGCATCTGTTACAGCATCTTCATCTGTTGTGTAATCCCACATTCTGCAACCACCAACAGCTGGACCTAACTTGGTATTGTGAACCGCGATAATAGCTTTTAGGCCTGATTCTTTATCTGAACAAAACACCACTTGCTCGTGGTTATCAAAGTCGACTTTATTAAATACAGCCACAGTTAAATACTCCGAAATTTTCTTACCCTAAGGGGTGTGAGCGCTGAAATTGCCGAGACTTTATCACTTCATATGCTCGCTTACCACCATATGAGATGATAAAACTAAGCAAAGTTCAATGACAGAAATAACAACTCAAAAAACAACTTATAAAAGAAAAAATATACCAACCAAAGTTTGAATTAAGCATTGTTAATTCAAAACAAAATATTAACATCACCAACTTTATTACGTGAACGTAAAGGTAAAGTATAGCGTAAAGAAAAAGTGACAAGGAAAATGTGCCGATAAAGCCAAGTAGTATCTGCTTTTTAAGGGCATGCAGAGAAAATAGCCGAGACTGGTCAGAGCTGAAAAAAAACGGCGCAGATGCGCCGTTTTTTATTAAAAGACTTACAGGATGATTATTTTAATTTACCATCAAGTTCTTCGATTTTTGCTTTCCAAATAGCAGGGCCTTGCGTATGCGCATTGGCGCCTTCGCTATCAACAGCAACCGTTACTGGCATATCTTCTACTTCAAACTCGTAGATTGCTTCCATACCTAAATCTTCAAAAGCCACTACACGTGCTTTTTTGATTGCTTTAGATACAAGGTAAGCTGCACCACCAACCGCCATTAAGTAAATAGACTTATTGTTCTTGATTGATTCAACTGTTGCAGGACCACGCTCGGCTTTACCAATCATACCGATGATGCCAGTGTTTTCTAACATCATATCAGTGAATTTATCCATACGTGTTGCAGTTGTAGGGCCAGCAGGACCTACCGCTTCATCACCCACTGCATCAACAGGGCCAACGTAGTAGATAAACTTGTTATCAAAATCAACGCCTTCAGGTAAACCTTCACCTGATTGGATCATATCTTGTAAACGTTTATGTGCTGCGTCACGACCCGTTAAAATAGTACCAGACAGAAGAACCGTTTCACCCATCTTCCATTCTTGTGTGTCTTCTTTAGTCAGTGTGTTTAAATCAACACGACGTGTACCTTCACCTACTTCAAACGTAACTTCTGGCCAATCTTCAAGTTTCGGCGCTTTAAGATCAGCTGGGCCTGAACCATCTAATGTGAAGTGAACGTGACGAGTTGCTGCACAGTTCGGGATCATTACCACTGGTTTTGATGCTGCATGAGTCGGTGCAGTTTTGATTTTCACGTCAACAACTGTTGTTAAACCACCCAGACCTTGTGCGCCAATACCTAATTTGTTTGCACGTTCGAAGATATCGATACGCATTTTTTCTTCAGTTGTTTCTGCGCCACGCTCAATCAGCTCATGAATATCAACCGGATCCATTAATGATTCTTTAGCAAGTACCGCGGCTTTTTCTGCAGTACCACCAATACCTATACCTAGCATGCCAGGTGGACACCAGCCCGCACCCATTGTTGGTAATGTTTTTTCAACCCATGCAGCCACATCATCAGATGGGTTAAGCATAACCATTTTCGTTTTATTTTCTGAGCCGCCACCTTTAGCTGCCACCATTACTTCAACTTCAGCGCCTGGCACTAAGTCGATATGAACAACTGAAGGTGTGTTGTCTTTGGTGTTTTTACGCGTACCAGCAGGGTCTGCAACAATTGATGCACGTAACGGGTTATCTGGGTTTAAGTATGCGCGACGTGTACCTTCATCAACCATTTGCTGTACAGTCATGTCTGTTTTATCCCACTTAACATCCATACCTACTTTTACAAAACAGGTAATGATACCGGTATCTTGGCACAGTGGACGTTTACCTTCAGCAGACATACGAGAGTTAATTAAAATTTGCGCAATGGCATCTTTTGCCGCTTTGCTTTGCTCTTTGTTGTAAGCTTTTTCTAAGGCTTGTACGAAATCGAGAGGGTGATAAAAAGAAATGTATTGCAATGCATCTTCAATGCTATCAATGAAGTCTTGCTGACGAATTGTACTCATTACGGGTTCCTTAAGTTTTTATCGCGTAGCGCTGTACGTGATCCTGAGTAAACCGGTGACGAAGATTTACTCTACGGGTTAGTCATGGCACCACTATAAAGGAAATCATAACGCTGCCAATCAAATTTAACTTATGATACCCTCCTCGCCCGTTTCGGGCTAGTTATTCAGGGCAATGTAGATGATAAACGATGAAAATTTGTGCATTAAATTAGATTTAAGCGGTGATTGCATCGCGCTATTTAGTCATTTTGCTCATTTGCCCCATGCCGTGTTGCTTGATTCAGCTAACAGTGAACATGTAAATAGTCGCTTTGATATCATTGCCATTGCGCCGCTAAAGCAATTAGAGGTGCGCGAAAATCATTGCTTTATCGACGGTAAGCAACAATCGAGTGATTGTTTTAATTTAATGAAAGCGGGCCTTCAGGAATTTAATAACGCACCAAGCACGAATAACCTACCTTTTACGGGTGGTTGGCTTGGCTATTTTGGTTATGATTTAGGCCGCGTGATTGAAACCATGCCGAGTAATGCCGAAAACGACATTAACATGCCGCAAATGGCTGTTGGCCTTTATCCTGATGCCCTTATTTTTGATAAGCAACAACAAAGCTGGTTTTACGTTTGTCAGCCAAATCACAATCGCTTAGCGCTATACCAGCAGCATCTTAACGAAACACCAGCAAGTGCAGAGTTTGCGCTGCAGAGCGACTGGCAGTCAAACATGAGCAAAGCCAGCTACAGCGAAAAGTTCGAGAAAATTCAAGCTTATTTAAAAAGCGGTGACTGTTACCAGATCAACCTTGCACAACGATTCAAAGCTGAGTTTTCAGGTTCAACATGGCAAGCCTATAAACAACTTCGAGAAGCGAATAAAGCACCGTTTTCAAGCTATATCAATCACCCAGATGGCGCTATTTTATCTATCTCACCTGAGCGCTTTATCTCGATAAATCAAGGGCAAATTGAAACCAAGCCGATTAAAGGAACCCTGCCACGCTTAGCTGACTCAGAGCAAGACCAAGCGCAAGCAACTCGTTTACAGCAATCAGAAAAAGACCGCGCAGAAAATGTCATGATTGTTGATCTACTGCGCAACGATTTAGGCAAAGTTGCCCGTCCTGGTAGCGTGACTGTACCATCGCTATTTGCCATTGAAAGCTTTCCTGCGGTACACCATTTAGTAAGTACAGTGCGCGCAGAATTAGCCGAGGGTAAAGATGCCGTTGACCAAATTCATGCCGCTTTCCCGGGTGGCTCAATTACCGGAGCACCGAAAATTCGCGCTATGGAAATTATAGAAGAGCTCGAGCCGCATCGCCGTAGTGTGTATTGTGGTTCAATTGGCTATTTAAGTGCCTGTGGCAATATGGATACCAGTATCACAATCCGTACTTTAGTATGCCATCAAGGTGCTATCTATTGTTGGGCTGGCGGTGGCATAGTGGCTGATTCAAAGGTCGACTTGGAGTACCAAGAAACTTACGATAAAGTAAATAAAATACTGCCTTTATTAAAGTAAAAGTTGAAGTAAAAGCCTTGAATAGTCAGCAAATAATTGCCCGCTTTAGTTTAAGTCAAACCACAGAGCGCCCTACCACCATACGCTTTAATGCCGAAAAGCGTGCCAGTGCCGTAATGCTCCCTCTGCTTGATGTTAACGACGAAGCGCATTTATTGCTGTGCAAACGACCAAGTTATTTACTTCATCACCCGGGGGAGATTTGCTTACCGGGTGGTAAGTATGAAGAGCAAGATGACACTTTAATGCACACTGCCCTTCGAGAGCTTAATGAAGAGCTCAACATTGCGACACATCAAGTGACTGTTCACGGTAAATTACACCAATATGCGACTCTAACTGGTTTCACTATTGAACCATTTGTTTGTGTACTTAGTAAAGGCACTACATGGCAAGCAGATCCTAATGAAGTGGCCGCCAGTTTTTTGCTACCGATATCACATTTGAGCAACCAGCAAAATTGGCAACCTCTCCCTTTTGAGCGCAATGGCAAAACCATCATATTACAGGGCTTGATGACCCCGCATGGCCTACTTTGGGGAGCAACCGCGAGCATAATTAACAACTTTATCAAGCAGCTCGCCCTACCAGTTTAATTATCCTGCTTTTAGGGTTACACAGCCACATAGAAACGTTATCATGTGGCACCGTTCAAAGACAGATATACCTTCCCCTAAGTTACTGAGCAAAGTATGTAAAGGGGACTACATTTTAGGTATAGCGTTTAATAGGAAAATGAGTAGCAAATTATGATCAGTGCATTCGATATGTTTAGTATTGGTATTGGCCCATCGTCATCTCACACAGTTGGCCCAATGCGCGCTTCGCGTTTATTTGTAAACGAATTAGAAGAAAAAAACATACTTACAAACGTCACCGATATTAAAGTAGAGCTGTTTGGTTCATTAGGCCAAACGGGCATTGGCCATGGCTCAGGTAAAGCCGTGATCTTAGGCCTTGCCGGTTATGATCCAGAAACCATTGATGCTGATTTAGTCGATGATATTCTCGCGAAAATCGAAAAAGAACAGGTTATTTACTTAAACCAAAGCCATAAAGCTAATTTCCCAAAGCAAGGTGCGATTGTATTCCATCGTCGTAAAACATTACCAAAGCATTCAAATGCGATGGAAATCATTGCGAGCCAAAATGGCGAAAAACTTTTTAGTAAGGTGTATTACTCAATCGGTGGTGGCTTTATCGTAAGTGATGAAGAGTTCGAGAACGAAAAACAAAAAGCGCTCGAAATCCGCGAAGAAAACCCAGCACCTTACCCATTCAATACTGCTAAAGAGTTATTAGAGCTGTGTCGCGAATCAGGGTTTAGTGTATCAACGCTTATGATGCATAACGAAAAAACTCTTCGTAGTGAAAAAGACATCAAAGATGAGCTGTTTAATATTTGGCAAGTCATGAAAGCCTGTATTGAACGTGGTATGCGCACAGAAGGTATCTTACCGGGCGGCTTAAAAGTAAAACGTCGTGCACCTAGCTTACACCTTAAATTAAATATTGAGGTTAACAACGACCCGCTTCGCGCTATGGATTGGGTTGATTTATTTGCCCTTGCTGTGAACGAAGAAAATGCAGCTGGCGGCCGTGTTGTTACCGCACCAACCAATGGTGCTGCAGGTATTTTACCAGCGGTATTGATGTATTATCACACTTTCATTAAAGAAGTAGACCGAGATATTGCCACCCGTTATTTATTAACAGCTGCGGCAATTGGTATTTTGTATAAAAAGAATGCCTCAATTTCGGGTGCTGAAGTAGGTTGCCAAGGCGAAGTGGGTGTTGCTTGCTCAATGGCGGCTGGCGCACTAACTGAAATAATGGGTGGTAATGTTGTGCAAGTTGAGAACGCTGCTGAAATCGGCATGGAGCACAATCTAGGTCTTACCTGTGACCCTGTTGGTGGTCTTGTGCAAGTACCGTGTATTGAACGTAATGCGATGGGTGCTATAAAAGCAATCAATGCGTCACGCCTTGCAATGCGTGGCTCTGGCGAGCAAAAAGTGACCCTTGATAAGGTAATTAAAACCATGCTCGACACAGGTAATGATATGAAAACCAAATACAAAGAAACCGCTCGCGGTGGCTTGGCGGTTAATATCATCGAGTGTTAATTTACAGCACGTCTTCAGCACATAAAAAAGCCGCTTTAAAGCGGCTTTTTTATCTCTATTTTACTGGTAACTCAATATTTTCGAAGAGCTTATCAACATCTTCTTGGTTACGTAATAAACTTGCTCGCTCAACTAACTCTTTAGTTAAGTGTGGTGCAAAACGCTCGATAAAGTCATACATGTAGCTGCGTAAGAAACTGCCTTTTCTAAAACCAATTTTAGTGGTACTGGCTTCAAATAAGTGGCTTGCATCAATACACACCAAATCATTATCAGTTACTTGGTCAATGGCCATTGATGCTACAACCCCCACTCCAAGTCCTAAACGCACATAGGTTTTGATTACATCCGCGTCCGTTGCAGTAAATACAATATGCGGCTCAAGCCCATGAGCATTAAAAGCTTTATCTAATTCAGATCGACCTGTAAAACCAAACACATAAGTTATAAGGGGATATTTAGCAACATCTGCAACTGTTAAGTTATCAGCCTTTTGCGCCAGTGGATGTGTTTTTGCAACAACGATACTGCGATTCCAGTGATAACATGGCAGCATCACTAGATCAGAGTACAAATGCAAAGCCTCTGTTGCAATGGCAAAGTCTGCGTCACCGCGTGCTGCGGCGTCTGAAATTTGCTGCGGCGTACCTTGATGCATGTGCAACGATACTGCAGGGTATTTTTTCATAAAGCCCTGAATAACATTGGGTAATGCATAACGTGCTTGGGTATGTGTTGTAGCAATGTTTAGCTTACCTTGATCCGGTAAAGTATGTTCATTGGCAACCGCTTTAATACCCTCAACTTTTGATAGTATCTCGCGTGAAATATTAATAATTTCGTTACCCGCACTGGTTACGTGCGTAAGGTGTTTACCACTACGACCAAAAATTTGTACGCCGAGCTCATCTTCAAGCATACGTACCTGCTTTGAGATCCCCGGTTGAGAAGTAAATAAACTTTCTGCTGTCGCTGAAACATTTAGTTTATGATTTTGGACTTCGACTATATATCTGAGTTGTTGTAATTTCATGGCTGCATTGTAAACGTTGTTATTGTTTATTTATAAAGGCTGCAAAGCGCAATGCCAAGTGATATTTCATCGCGCTATACTTTTATATCGATTGTTTCTAAGGCTAACACAATAAATTACTGCTCGGTAGCCGTGTTTACTCGCAAAATATTCAATAAAGATGCTGCTTTAACGCTATACTCATTAAAAAGTAGTAAACATCAGAAGTTTATTCTAGATAAGTAACCGCAAAACTATCCAGATCTAATCTTTTTAATGTAAGATAAAAAAATTAGATAGTTAAAACTGAGATTTAGTAATGATTGTTTCTATCATCATCATGCTCATTGTTGCATTAATCGTAATCGCACTGTGGGTAAGTGCTGTGCAGCAACACAAAGAAAAACAAGAAGCTGAGCGCCGCAAAGAACTAACAAAACAAAAAAAAATTATCGAAGAGGCAGAAGATGTACTTCTTAACAGTACGAACATCCCTATGTCTGAAAACACCTTACGCATTATTCAACGACGTATTTATGATGCACTAGCAAGCATGGTGCAACTTTCGCCAAACTCAAGAGAATTAAAAAATCGTTTAAAAGAATCAAAAGAACGCTTAACCGCTCCTCTCGAAGTCAACAACACAGAAGCGTTAGTATTACCAGATAACGACAAACAACTTATTTCACTTATCCAGGGTATAAAGAAACTGCGTACCTTACTTCGCTCTGAACATGGTAAAGGCAAAGTCGATAGCCAAGTTTTTGTTGCCGAAGATAAACGTCTGGAAAAACTTCAATTACGTATTAATGTCGAAAGCCAAATTAAGCGAGGTATGTCTGCTCGCTCTGCCAATATGGTTGGCTCTGCGAGACAATACTTTGAAAAAGCACTCGCAACACTATCATCTGTTAGTTATAGCGATGAATATGTTAATAGTAAAAAACAAGAAGTTGAGAATTACTTAGAAGCGATAAGCTCTGAACTGAAAGCATCTAATGCAACGTCACTTAAGAAAAAAGCAGAGCAAGAGCAAGACGACTTAGACGTGTTATTCGCACCAAAGAAAAAGTGGTAAACCACTTTTTCTTTGTGCTTTCTTTATTTAGTTGGTGTTTAAGATAAAAACGCGAACTTAACAATAAACAATGCTGTTAACACCCACACACTAATACTGATTTCATCTTTTTTACCACATACCAACTTCACCGCAGTATACGAAATAAAACCCAGTGCGATACCGTGCGCAATCGAGAAAGTTAACGGCGTCATTAATAATACCACGCTCACTGGAATGGCATCTGTCATATCATCCCAATTTACCAGCTTTAAGTTTTGCATCATTAAAACAGCAACATACAAAATCGCACCTGCCGTTGCATACGCAGGGATCATCCCGGCTAGTGGTGCAAAGAACATCATTAACAAGAAACAAATACCCACAACAACAGCTGTAAGACCTGTACGACCACCTACAGACACACCCGCTACAGATTCAATGTATGACGTTGTCGTTGAAGTACCAAGCATTGAGCCTGCAATCGTTGCTGTGCTGTCGGCACTTAACGCACGACCTAGGCGTGGCATTTTACCTTGCTCATCAGCAAGACCTGCCTTTTGCGTTACAGCAACCAAGGTGCCTGAAGTATCAAACAAATCAACAAATAAGAAGGCAAAGATTACCGTTAACATTGAAATTTCTAATGCTGCAGCAAAATCCAGTTGCATAAAGGTTGGCGCAATTGAAGGTGGCATTGAAATAATCCCTTGATACTCCACAAGGTCTAAGCCAAGGGCGATAGCCGTAACCAATAAAATGCTAATTAGCACGCCGCTTTTCATGTCGCGGTATAGAAGAGCCGCAATAACAAAAAAGCTAAAGATAGCCAGTAAAGGACCAGGAGCTGTGATATCGCCTAACTGCACTAAGGTTGCAGGACTTGCTACAATAATACCGGCATTTTTTAGTGCAATAAGCGCTAAGAAAGCACCAATACCTGTGGCAATCGCACGCTTTAATACCAGAGGGATCGCATCAATGATCCACTCTCGCACCTTAAATAGGCTTAAACACAAAAATATACAGCCAGACATAAATACTGCACCAAGTGCGGCTTGCCAAGTGTAGCCCATACCAAGCACTACACCATAGGTAAAGAACGCGTTTAAGCCCATACCCGGTGCCAGTGCTAATGGATAGTTTGCCCATAAGCCCATGATAAAACAACCAATTGCAGCAGCAATACAAGTTGCTACGAATGCGGCACCTTGATCCATTCCCGCTTCTGCAAGCATTGCAGGGTTAACAAATACAATGTAAACCATGGTAATGAATGTTGTGATGCCAGCAATAGTCTCGCGGCGCACAGACGTGTTATTTTCAGTGATTTTGAAAAGTCTTTCGAACATGTTTAACTTTAAGTTGAGATTAATTGGCTAATTTTATCATATTTTATCTCAATAAGAGGACATTTTACCTTGCAATGTTCTAAACTAATAAGGTCTTTTATTTCAAGAAAATAACTAAACTATGTCTGATAATTCGCCAGTAGGCTTAGATTTAGAGCAACAGCTTGATAATGTACTTGCCTTTATAACCCAACCCGATAAAGGGTCGGCGCCAAATAAAAGTACTCAATCTGTTGAAAACGTACTAAACAAAGCTTTGTATTATTTAAAAAATGAACAGCCTCCCCTTGCTGCCAAATGGATGCGCTTAGCAGCTATGGCGGGCAACCATAGGGCGCAATTTTATATGGGGCTGTTTTTCATCAAAGGGCAAGGTGTTCCACATAGTGTTTTTCATGGCGCAGTGTGGCTAAGTCTGGCCAGTAGCCAAGGTTATGAACCTGCAACGGCTGCACTTGATGATCTTCGAAAACACATCAGTACGCGCAGATTACATGATGCGCAAAGCTATGCAGCTACTCTATATGAACAAATCCACCAGCAGCAATTTGCACATTTAATTCCTCGCGATCCTGACGCAAGCTAACACGCGTCAGGTTCTACAACTCATTAATGCACTCTTGTCAGTTTACTCTCAAATGTTATGAGACCTGCACCAACTACAAACAATAAGATACCTATAAACTCAAGCCACACATGGCCTTTATGGGGCTTGATAACAGGTGTTTTTGAAGTAAGGTTATATAAACGCCTGCCTTGCTCGCCAGATTCTACAAACGAAAAACCTTTATAGTCCGCTGAGATAATAAATTTAAAATCATGCCTGCTAATCATTTCACGACGTTTAGCATCTATTTTCTCGCTGCTTTGTTCTACGAGCATACGCCAATCATGAAAAATGCCATCTGGTTCATTATCTTTCACCACACCATATGATTTGTACTCATAGAATTTTGTATTGAATAGCTTTTCTTGATGCCCTAAATAAAACATGGCACAGCCTAGCGCACTTAACAGTATGGCAATATAGACGAGTGAACGCTGCTTAATGAATTGCTTATTACTTTGTTGCTTATACCAAGCTTCAATGTCAGGCACATTAATCAACCGAGCTTTATCTACAGAATGTTTTAATGGCTCCATAAAGTCGCAAATTGTTAGATTGAGCGCCGTTAATATTGAACGAAATGTGTCATTCGAAGGCACTGATTTATCGTTCTCAAGTTTTGAAAGGTAACTTTGCTCTATTCCAACTTGCTCTGCAAATTCTGGTTGGCTCAGTTTTAGCTCACTGCGATAGTGTTTTAGTTGTGTTCCGAATGTACTCATAACGCATTTCCTTTTTGTTGTGGAGCCGCCATTCTTTGCTATTCATGCAGATATAAAAAGCTGAATAAATAGGAATAATGAAGAATATTAGCAAGATAGGATGAAAGATACGAGATACGAGATACGAGATACGAGATACGAGATACGAGATACGAGATACGAGATACGTTGTCAGTATAAGTAAATAGTAAGGTGTGATGTAAAAACTTATTTAATCATTTGTTTGAGGAAAACAAATGGCGGAGTGGACGGGACTCGAACCCGCGACCCCCGGCGTGACAGGCCGGTATTCTAACCAACTGAACTACCACTCCGCAGTGGTATGTGCATGGGGTAATGCACTTAATTTGTTTATGATATCAAATGGCGGAGTGGACGGGACTCGAACCCGCGACCCCCGGCGTGACAGGCCGGTATTCTAACCAACTGAACTACCACTCCGCAGAGATATCATTGTTATTACTTAATTTGTTGGCGGAGTGGACGGGACTCGAACCCGCGACCCCCGGCGTGACAGGCCGGTATTCTAACCAACTGAACTACCACTCCGCGATACAAATTTTGTAATAAAATAGCGTTTAAATAGTGGCGGAGTGGACGGGACTCGAACCCGCGACCCCCGGCGTGACAGGCCGGTATTCTAACCAACTGAACTACCACTCCGCAGTATTTAATGCTATTTATTTTTTCCTATTGGCGGAGTGGACGGGACTCGAACCCGCGACCCCCGGCGTGACAGGCCGGTATTCTAACCAACTGAACTACCACTCCGCAAAGGAAAATGTTTTACAACCAAACGTTGTGTAAGTAATTGGCGGAGTGGACGGGACTCGAACCCGCGACCCCCGGCGTGACAGGCCGGTATTCTAACCAACTGAACTACCACTCCAGCGCGTACTTACAAATTGTCGAAAATTGGCGGAGTGGACGGGACTCGAACCCGCGACCCCCGGCGTGACAGGCCGGTATTCTAACCAACTGAACTACCACTCCACATTTTCGTTGCTGACTGAGTCTCCCCTGACAGCGGCGTGAATAATACGAATCACCCTCTGGTTCGTCAAGGGGTTTTTTGTATTTTTACAGGTTTTTTAGTCATCTGACATCGAAAGGTTTAAAATTTCACCTGATTTGTCATTTTTTGAGCCATTTTTGCCGACTTCATTTTCTTTCGCTGCTTGCTCATCATTTTCAGTTTTATTTTTTTTCTTTAAAAATGGCAAAGAAACTTTAAATTTAAGTGGTTTTTTCTGCACAAAAATTCGAATCGCTAGCCACCCTAACAGTAGAACGATTAAATTTCCAACAACAATGAGTATCACCATTAGTGTAGTGGACGCTTTTTGTTCCTCTTCAATAATTCGTTGCTGCTCAGCTTGGGCTTCTAAATCGATTTCAGGGCGAACAATTTCTGGTACAGCTTCAATGGGTCGCTCAATTTCAAATTTATAAGTTGGTAAAGTAGCCATAAATTCACGGTCATTTATATTGCTACCAAATACAGATAGCTCAACACTGTATCTACCCCAGTCATAATTTTTAATTGCAAGTTCGCGCATTTGTGATTTATCCGCATCAATTGAGAACATTTGCTCTTCATTATTCGGATAATAGATTTTCCCCTGAATGAGCACGGTTTCAGGTTTGACGATTTCAGGATTTAAGGTGATCGTTAAAATGTGGTCATCTTCATCTTGCTCAGCAAGTGCTACTTCATAATCAAAAGGCGGCTCATGCACCACAATTGGCTTTTGCACCACGGTACGCTTTAATATAGGCGTTTCTATATATAGCTCTGGTTGCCACTCACCTGCAGGAAACGTCAGTTTAAATTCGCCAGTAAATACGCCATCAAGCGGGCGCTCATCAAAACCACGGCCATCATCTCTAAACTCAGTGACACTTTGCGTACCGGCACCAAAGTTTGAGTAATCACTATTATTAGTACTGACAAAATCGACATTCAAACTAATCACATCACGAAACTGCCCCACTTCGATGGGTTCTCCATCATTTAATACGCGACCAGTCAGTTTCACTGTCTCTCCGCGAAATAGCATCGGCGGTAAAGGATCTACATCTAATTCAATTTCTCCCATCACCATAATACGGCTTCCTGGCAAGATTTTGCCAACAACCTGCCATGGGCCCGGCATAGGATTAGTAATAGTGACTAAGTCATAACTGAGCTCATCATACCAATCAAGATCATGATTTTTCACTGAGTCTGTGGCGTAATACTTAGTCCCATCAGGACGAACCAATACAACGGCAGGTGCACCGCGGTTACGAAAGAACAGTAAGGTTACTTTATCGATTTTATGATCGATGCGAAAACGGTTTTCTAACAGAGGAATTTCATTTTTAACCCCATCCCGAGCTAATGGCGTTATCTTATCTTGTGCTGTTGCAAATCCCATACAAGGCATTAAGCACAGTATTCCTGCTAGTAGCTGTTTTCTCATTTCATTACCTTATTCTGCACGCCATAAACATTGACCACCCTTTGCCACTAAATCTAAACGTTCTTCATGGGCAGCTTGCTCTTGTTCGGTTGCTCTTAATACCACAAGGGGTGCTCTGTCGGCACTAAGACGACGAATACCACCCGTTTGATGTGTTGAGCCTTCATCTTTATTTTGATTGAGGTTCAGCTTTACTTGTCCACCGGTCATTGCCAAGTAAACATCTGCTAGAATCTCGGAATCCAGTAATGCGCCGTGTAAAGTACGCTTTGAGTTATCAATATCATAGCGGCGACAAAGCGCATCAAGGTTATTCTTTTGACCTGGATGCAAGTCACGCGCCATTTTCAAGGTATCAAGTACACTACATACATCGGCAGTATTCGGAAAACCTTGATTTAACAATGCAAACTCGTTGTCCATGTGGCCGATATCGAACGCAGCGTTATGAATAACAAGCTCTGCGCCACGAATATACTCTAAAAACTCATGGGCAATTTGGTGGTACAAAGGTTTATCACGCAAAAATTCATTGGTGATACCGTGTACGTCTATCGCTTCTTCTTCTATTTCACGTTGTGGATTGATGTACACATGAAAGTTGTTGCCAGTAAGACGGCGATTCACAAGTTCAACACAACCGATTTCAATGATGCGGTGGCCTTGCTTTGGGTCAATACCCGTGGTTTCTGTATCTAAAACTATTTGTCTATGTGCCATATCGTCTTAAGCCTGACTCTGGTATCTTTCTATATTCACTTTATTGTACACAATATCAAGGTAAAACAGTGCAGAAAACCGTAGAGATTTACACCGATGGATCATGTTTAGGAAATCCAGGGCCTGGAGGGTATGGCATCGTGATGCGATACAACGGCCACGAAAAGCAATTGAGTCAAGGCTATACCCTAACAACCAATAATCGGATGGAAATGCTCGCAGCTATCGTTGCACTAGAAACCCTCACCCGCTCTTGTCACGTCATTCTTACTACCGATAGTCAATATGTGAAACAAGGCATTGAGTCATGGGTCGAAAATTGGAAAAAACGCGGCTGGAAAACTGCAGCTAAAAAACCAGTTAAGAATGTCGATTTATGGAAACGACTCGATGCAGCATGCCAGCAACACGAAGTAGAATGGCGCTGGGTAAAAGGCCATAGCGGCAACAAATATAATGAAATTGTTGACGATTTAGCCCGCGAAGCCGCTGGCAGCGATCAATTACTTGAAGACACAGGTTACGACGGTAATTAAAATTACCTTGAAAGAAACTTAGCGCAGGCCGTTTTATATTTTTGTTATATGTTATAAGATTTGGCTATAAAGAAATATAAAGGACTCATTATGGCTCTGCGCATTCACTCTTTTTTTCATCAACAAAGCGCCACTCTCTGTTATTTAGTCAGTTGTGAAAGCACTAAAAATTGCTTGCTGATTGATGCGCCAGCTGATTTTGATATGCCAAGTGGAGAGTTAAGTTTTACAACAGCCAATGAGATCATCAGCTTCATAAAAACTGAGCAGCTGACATTACAATGGCTACTTGAAACCCACGCCCATGCTGACCATATCACTGCGGCAAGTTATATAAAGCAGCAATTACAAGCCACACATCCTTGCAAGCTCGGCACTGGCGAAGGGATCACACAAGTACAAAAGCACTTTAGCCAACTTTACAATCTGGATATGCCGTGTAATGGCGAGCCTTTTGATGCTTTATTTGCTAATAAAGCGCAATTTAAGTTAGGTAATTACATGGTTGATGTGATTGCCACGCCTGGCCACACTCCTGACAGTGTGTGCTATCACATTGATGGCAATGTATTTGTCGGTGACACTTTCTTTATGCCAGACAGTGGCACAGCACGCTGTGACTTTCCCGGCGGCAGCGCAGGCGAATTATATGATTCACTACAACAAATTTTAGCGTTTCCTGACGATACAGTGCTTTGGATGTGCCATGACTACCAACCTGATGGTCGACCTTTAGCAAACAAAACCACGGTTAAAGAGCAGCGTCAGCAAAACATTCACTTAAAAGGAGATAAACAAGATTTTATTGCAACACGTGAAAACCGCGATGCAACCTTGGCAGTGCCAAAACTACTGCATCCTGCTATTCAATTAAATATTCGTGCAGGTCAGTATCCAAGTAAAACAGACACGCAACAGCATTATCTAGCTATCCCGCTCACAGTGCTGCTTTGATGTTTGTCTAAGCCCTGCTCCTTTCACTGGCGAAAATTGCGGCCTTGCATGCCATTTAGGTTTAATTGGTGTCAGCGGGGCCACACGCTTTCTAGCCACCAGCATATACACACTGCCCATTGGCTTTAAATATTGCTGGCCAAAGCTGCGCCACGCAGCAAAGCGCGATAAGCGGTTACCTCTTGCAAGCGATGAATGGATATAACGCTCATCAGAGATTATTTCAAAGCCTAATAAATTCAACCAATCTTTTACTCGTGATGGCGTAAAAAACCGCCCTGTCCACGGTAGCTTTTGGCGGCTAAAAGGTAATAATTGCGCCAATCCACACAAACTAAACGGGTTAAAGCCTGTGATCACGATGTAACCACCGGGGATCAAAGTACGATGCGCTTCACGTAAGATATGGTGCGGATCAGAATGATATTCTAAACAGTGCGATAATATGCAGGCATCAACACTGTGCTCATAAAACGGTAACTCGTCTACATCAGCAATAACACCGGTAAATAAGCCCTGCTCTGCTACGCAAACTTGATGCTTAATAGGACTTTCACTGGTTGCCAGCTCACCACTTAAATTACCGAGTTTGAGCATGTGATAACCAAACATGCGCGGCAGCCATGGTGTTAGCTTACGTTCAATTTCAGCACGTAAATAGTCACCATGAGGGAACTGCTGCCAAGAGTATGGCTTAGGACCTTCTTGAAAACTAAGGGCTGGTTTCATTTTCTGAGCTCGTTATACTGTGTGTTAACTGTCACTTTATAGAGCAATTAAACATGGTGCAAGTTAAAGCAATTAAAGCCTTTTCTGATAACTACATTTGGTGCATCAGCAATGAAGCTGAACAAACAGCGTGGGTGGTCGACCCAGGACAGGCAGAGCCCGTTCTAAATTACCTAAGCGAAAATAACTTATCACTCGCAGGGATTTTAATTACCCATCATCACTATGATCACACCGATGGCGTTGCAGCCTTGGTAAAAGCATTTCGTGATATCCCGGTGTACGGACCAAGACACAGCCCTTTCAAAGGGATTAGCCATGGCGTTTGTGAAGCGGATAAGGTGACGGTGTACGATTACACTTTTACTGTGCTTGCGACACCAGGGCATACTCTCGATCATGTTTGTTACATTAATGACGAGTTAAGTTTTACTGGCGATACCTTATTTAGTGCAGGCTGCGGACGATTATTTGAAGGCAGTGCTGAACAAATGTGGCACTCTTTATGTAAATTAAGAGCTCTGCCTGATGAGTGTAAAATCTACTGCACTCATGAATACACGCAGGCCAACTTGGCCTTTGCAAAAGCTGTTGAACCAAATAACGAATACCTTCTCAACTACAGTGATAAAGTAGATGCACTGCGAGAAAGCGGCAAAATTAGTTTACCGACTCAATTAAGCGTTGAGAGGCAAATAAACCCCTTTATCCGTTGTCATTTTCCACACATAACTGATGAGCTTCCAAGCGAGCTGAAAGAAAATCTTGATCTAGCTGAACCTTGGCAACGCTTTGCGGGTCTCAGAGCCTGGAAAGATAATTTTTAAAAGTGTAATTCTACCGATTACATTTTTTCTATATTTAGATCAACACCTTGCAATAATGAGCTGACATATACTGGTCATAAAGTGGCAATATGTGCTTATAGCAGGTAATATTCGCCGAGTTTTTTTACCTGATTATATAGGTATATATGTATAAGTCTCCTTTAGTTATAACACTTGCGCTGGTACTAAGTGGTTGTCAGTTAACAGCTTCTAACTCAGATACCACAGCTAATAATGATGTTGAGCAACAGCTCAATGGCGCAAGCCCAAGTGACGTTAATGATGCACTAATGATTAACGCACAGTATCAACAGGTCGCAGATCTTGATGAGCCACCACCGGTATTTGATGATGTATGGGAGCGTATTCGTTACCAACTTTCGATTGATGTGCCACAAAACCGCCCAGTGGTTGCTGAGCGTAACTACTATGCGCGTCATCAGGCATATTTAGACCGAATCTCTAAGCGTGCAGAGCCTTACCTATACTTTATTGTAGAAGAAGTCGAGAAGCGTCAAATGCCAATTGAAATTGCGCTTTTACCGATTGTAGAAAGTGCGTTTGATCCATTTGGTTATTCACATCGCAGTGCCTCGGGCATCTGGCAATTCATGCCACAAACTGGTGAGCGTTTTGATTTAAAACAAAACTGGTGGTACGACGGTCGTCGTGACATTGTACAGTCGACCCGTGCAGCTCTTGATTATTTGTCATATCTTCACAAAACCTTAGAAGGCGATTGGTTAAATGCCATCGCAGCCTATAACTCAGGTGAAGGCCGTTTGCTACGAGCTATTAAAAAGAATCGTAAAAAGCATTTACCAACAGACTTTTGGTCTTTGGATTTACCAAAAGAAACCACATCGTATGTACCTAAACTGTTAGCACTGTCTGATCTAGTTAAACGCAGTGACGAGTTTGGTGTTAAGTGGCAACCAATTATTAATGCTCAAGTAGTTGAGGCGGTGAATGTAGGTAGCCAAATTGACTTAGCGCTTGCAGCTGATATGGCAGGTATTAGTTTAACTGAACTTTATCGTTTAAACCCAGGTTTTAATCGCTGGGCGACCGACCCTAATGGACCGCACTTTTTATTATTACCGTCTGATAAGGTTGAAGAGTTCTCTGCAAAACTAGCAAAAACAGAGCAAAAAGATCGTCTACGTTGGCAACAATACGTGGTTGCGCGCGGTGACAGTTTATCTGTGATTGCGAAGAAGTTTTCTACTAGTACGAATGCTATTAAAACACTGAATAAACTCTCATCGAATACCATTCGTGTTGGTCAGCAATTACTTGTACCACTGAGTGATGGTGAGATAAATAGTCAGCATTTACCAAAATCAGTGCGTATGGCTGCTAATAAAGCAACACGTAAAAAGCTAAGCCATAAAGTCGCCACTGGCGATACGCTGTGGGATATTAGCCGTGAGTACGATGTGACCATTGCAGAGCTTGCAACATGGAATAAACTTAAAAAAGATGCTGTATTACGTGTTGGTCAAAAGCTAACTGTATATAAAGAAGAAAAATCACAACTGGCTGCTACTCAAATCAAAGAGCGCACCATTACTTATAAAGTCCGTCGTGGTGATTCATTAGCGCGCATTGCTGCCAAGTTTAATGTGTCTGTAGAAGATATTATTAAATGGAACTCATTAGCTGGGCAAAAGTACATTCAACCTGGGCAAAAACTTAAGTTAAAAGTTGATGTAAGAAGCGCATAATTGCTTCATCTTGTTAATCAAAAAAAAGAGCGCCTAATGGCGCTCTTTGTCTCTCTCATTTAGTATTTATGCTTCAAAGCCCATAAGTGTAATAACTCATTGGCAATGGTCGCTGCGGCAATCGCCGTTAACTCACTTTGGTCATAAGATGGTGATACTTCAACCACATCCATACCGACCATATTAATGCCCTTCAATGCACGAAGTACCTTAAGTACTTTATCGCTAGTTAAGCCACCACACACTGGTGTGCCAGTACCCGGCGCGAATGCGGGATCAAGACAGTCAATATCAAAGGTGAGATACACAGGTAAGTCACCGACGCGCGCTTTAATTTGCTCTGCAATATCTTGCGCTGGCAAATCATTAGCAGCCATTGCATCAATCACTGCAAACTCATGCTTGCTCTGATCAAAGTCAGTACGAATACCGATTTGAATGCTGTGATCAACATCTATGAGACCTTCCATCGGTGCATGATAAAACATAGTACCGTGATCATAACGTGAACCATTGCTGTAAGTATCGGTGTGGGCATCAAAGTGAACTAATGCCATTTTACCGTGCTGTTTAGCATGAGCACGTAGTAGTGGCAAAGTCACAAAGTGATCGCCACCTAGGCCCAATAATGTTTTACCTTGACGAAGAATTTGCTCGGCCGCTAATTCTAACTGCGCGGTAAAATATTCTGGGTCGCCTACTGGGTAAGTAAAATCACCGGCATCAGCTAATTTTAAGCGCTCAAATAATGGGAACGTCCAAGGATACTTGGTTTCTTCCCATGCAAGGTGCACTGAAGCACGACGAATTGCATCAGGGCCTAAACGTGCACCTGGGCGACCTGAGGTCGCTAAGTCAAATGGTAAACCTAGCACCACCACATCGGCATCGATTGCAGTGATGTTTTGCACCATCGGCTGACGTAAAAACGTCATGCCGTTTGAGTACAACGAATGATCTGTGTGGTCAAACAATGTCGACATTGCTTATAACTCTTCTAAATAAGTGTAACCGTTTAAGCCAGTTTGCAGCTCATCTAATACGCTTTGCTGCTCAGTTTCTGGCAATTTAGCTGCCACCAGCTGGGCATAAGACTGCTGGAAGCTTTCTACATCTAAATGCACGTAACGCATCATGTCAGCAACGGTATCACCTTCGTTAATCTCGGTGATTTGCGCCTGACCTTGTTCATCCATTTTTATGATTGCACTGTGCGTGTCGCCAAATAAGTTGTGCATATCACCTAAAATTTCTTGATATGCACCTACTAAGAAAAAGCCCATTAAATAAGGTTTTTCTTCGCTAAATGCAGGTACTGGCAATGTGCTTTCAATACCTTGACCGTCTACATAGTGCTCCATAGCACCGTCTGAGTCACAGGTAATATCAAGTAACACAGCACGCTTTTGTGGTGCTTCTGTTAAACCACTTAAAGGCAGAACCGGAAACACTTGGTCAATACCCCATGCATCCGGTAATGACTGGAACAATGAAAAGTTCACAAAAAACTTATCTGCTAAACGCGCATTTAATTCATCAATAATCGGGCGATGAAAACGGTTTTTGTTATCCATGTGTTTGTTAAGCTCATAACAGACACGTAAGTTAACTTGCTCCGCCCATGCTCGCTCAGTTAAATCTAATAAACCAAGTGCAAACTGATTATGTGCCTCAGCTAAATCGCCTTGACTATCATGATAGATTTCGATTAATGCACGGTCATCATTGTCATCACTTAACTGCTGCCATGATGTCCACATATTTTTTAATAATAGTGGTGCATCAGCGGCTGGCGCTTGAATGTCTTCTGGTACATAGCTTTCGGTGCCAATAACATTTGAAATCAATACGGCATGGTGCGCTGTTAATGCACGACCTGACTCAGAAATAATGCGCGGCATTGGCTGCTCATATAACTTACAGGTGTCACCAATGGTATATACGATGTTATTAGCATATTCACTTAGGCTGTAGTTCATTGAGTTATGAGACTGGCTACGAGTGCCGTCGTAATCAACCGCTAAACCGCCGCCCACATCTAAGCAATCAATTTGTGCACCTAACTTGCGTAACTCGCAGTAAAAACGCGCAGCTTCGCTCACACCTAAACGCACATCACGGATGTTTGCCATTTGCGAACCTAGGTGAAAGTGTACAAGTTGGATCAAATCGAGTTGATCAGATGCTTTTAAGCGATTAACCACGCTCAATACTTGCGATGCTGATAAACCAAATTTTGATTTTTCGCCACCGCTTGCTTGCCATTTACCTTTACCTTGCGATGCTAAACGTACGCGAATACCAATACGTGGTTTTACATTTAACTCTTTTGCTTGGCTAAGCACCATATCAAGTTCAGATAGTTTCTCGAGTACAATGTAAACCTTATGGCCTAGCTTTTCGCCAATCAGTGCTAAACGAATGTATTCTTGGTCTTTGTAGCCATTACATACAATCACCGCACTGGTTTTTTCAGCCATTGCTAATACGGTTAATAGCTCAGGCTTACTGCCCGCCTCTAAGCCCAATTGTTTCTTTTCAATATCAGCTTGGCTTGCAACAATTTCTTCAACAACTTCGCGTTGTTGATTTACTTTAATTGGGTAAACAAGCAAATAATCTTTCGGGTAACCATAGTTCTCAATTGCTGTATTAAATGCCTGACACAAGCTATGTACTCGATGATGTAAAATTTGTGGAAAACGAACCAACGCAGGCAAGCTTAAGCCTTTGTCTTGTAATTGCTGTGCGATATCGATTAGTGCAATGGTTTGCTCTGGGGCATGGGCCTTTGGCGCAACATACACATCACCTTGATCATTAATACCAAAGAAACCTTGGCTCCAATGACGAACATTGTAACTCGTGCGAGCTTGTTCTAGTGATGTTGTTTCTTTCATCTATCTTTCTCTTTATTTTAGTAATGCCAAAATTGGCAAGCGGTAATTGCGCGCATTAAAAGAAAAATAGTGATTCAAGTCCAACAAGAATTTTTACTCGTAACGAGTGATTTTTGATGTGAAAAATTAATCGTTTATCGACTAATAATTTTAAAGTCTAAACAGACAGTTAAACAGTGGTGCTTAAGGGATAACTTTGTTTATTTCATCTGCTTTAGTAGAGCTTGAGCCAAGCTGCCGCCATGCCTCATACTGCTCATTATTTACCCAGGTAATCCCTATATATTCCTGCCAATGTTGAAAATCTTTCGAGCGATACCTTTCAAGCCCACAACCACCTGCTGCAAACGCTGTTCGACAAAGCTTTACTGTAAGGTATGTGCCATCATAGCTAAGTTGTGTTCGTTCTTCAGAACAGTAACTCATAAGGCGAGTAGGAAATGTAACAATGACTCTGGAGGTTATCTTGCCAGCATCATTAAAAACACCACTAAGAGACTGGCATGAGTTTAAGTAAAACTCGGCGTTATCAATAATAAGGTCGGGTTGTTTGTTTTGTAGCTGTTCAGGTATTGTGTGTTTTTTATCACACGCAATGAGCAGCAAAGCTATAAAAAGCCACATGACCTGCAAGGATTGTTTAGTAATAACGTTAACCTCACAAAAACAAAGCTTTAAATAGCTCTTACAATTACTGATTAAGTCCCAGTTCCATAAATAAACTTTGCGGGCTGTCAGTGTAGTTGCCAAATGGACCACAACGATGAAAGCCTAAATTTTCGTACAAACTAATTGATTCAGTTTGCTTAGGACCCGTTTCAAGACGAATTAGCGGGATTTGTTGTTCACCAGCATGATGCAATAAGATTTGCATAATTCGGCGAGACAAACCTTTACCTCGATAACTAGGTTTCACATATAGGCGACGGATTTCACCGTATGGTGGGTTGCCTTCTTGCATCACAATCGCTCCGCAGGCAACAATACCATCTTCATTTTTCAAACCTATGGCGTAAACATTAGGCTCAGCCAACTCTTCAACACTTAATGATTGAGCTGTAGCTACGGGGTATAAAGAGTTAATGAGTCGGTCTATATCAGCAAACACGTTTACTACTTCTGGATCATCTGGATTTAAATCGACTAACTGCATAAAACTCCCATTTTTATATGTCGTTTTTGTTAATGATGTTAATAATAGTATCGGATATTAGTGTGATCCTCTACTGTTGTTTTCATTATTCGTTTTTATAGGTACTATCAGACAGTCATGGTATCGCTTAGTTCATCCCGATGTAACTGAAAATACGTTCAAATGATAAAAAACAACGTTTAACGTGAGTAGCCTTGCGGGTTGCCTAGCAGGTTAGTTGTAACTAAAAATCAATGTTCCGTAAATTAAGTTTACATTAGAATTTTTCGCTAACTTAAGACATTAATACCAGTGAGGCGGTATTGCTTAATATCTAAACAATTCACTTCACAATGATTTGTTAACAAACTAACTCACCTTAACCTCTTAAATTAATCAGTATGCCTGCTTGCTACAATTTTGCTCAATAAACACTTTGTTACGGAAAAAGACTGTTCAAACATATTGAAAACCCTATACTGCAAACAAGAAGAAATAAGATGAGGTTATCTCGTGCAGTTTACTCAAGGTATGGAATACTTCTTTTCTGGCTTTAAACTAATTAGCCAAAAGGGGTTAAAACGTTTTGTACTTATTCCTTTATTAATCAATATCCTGCTTTTTGGTAGTTCGCTGTTCTTTTTGTACGGCTGGCTAACTGATGGCTTTGCTTACATGAACTCATTGCTACCAGAATGGCTGAGCTGGCTTGAATGGTTAATGTGGCCGATTGCTGTGCTTGTCATTTTATTTAGTTACAGCATGCTCTTTACCGTTATTACGAACTTTATTGCAGCCCCATTCAACGGCTTGCTCAGTGAAAAAGTCGAACTTTACCTGACAGGTCAAAAAGTCAACGATGATGGTCTGCTTGATACAATGAAAGATGTGCCACGCATGCTAGGCCGAGAATGGACAAAACTTTGCTATTACCTGCCGCGCGCTATAGGCTTTTTTATTCTACTATGGATTTTACCTGTGATTGGGCAAGTTTTATGGGTGCTATTCACCTGTTGGATGTATGCTATCCAATACGAAGATTATGCCTTTGATAACCATAAAATTAGTTTTAATGCCATGAAAGATGACTTAAAACAAAAGCAAACCTTATCATATGGCTTTGGTTTAGCAGTGATGCTCTTAACAGCAATCCCCATTGTAAACCTTATTGTTATGCCGGTTGCTGTATGTGGTGGAACCCGGTTATGGGTTGAAAATTACCGCAGTAAATACCGCTCATAACTTTAACCACGTTAAGCTGATTTCAAATAAAAAAGGCCAATCGAATTGCGATTGGCCTTTTTTAATTTCAAATTGATGTTAACTGTAGAGGCTTTGTGGCACCTTAGTTACATTTAAATGAACGGTCACTTCTTCACGATCATGATATAAATGTTTTGCTTGTAACTCGTAACTTACACCGTACTTTTCAAGCTCTTCTTTAATCATTTTTAAGCATTCATAGACACTGTCAAAACGCTTCTTCATCGGCAGCTTTAAGTTGAAAATCAGCTCGCGGGCATAAGCATTTACTGCCCAGTCAATCATAAGATTCGTTACTTTAGCTGGCTTTTCTACCATGTCGCACACTAACCAGTCGATATTGCGCTTTTCAGGGCGATATTTAAAACCATCGACTCTAAAGTGTTTAACCTGCCCTGTTTCCATTAAATCATCATTCATTGGACCATTATCGATAGCGCTAACAAACATTCCACGGCGTACTAGCTGATAAGTCCAACCTCCTGGGCACGCACCTAGGTCAACACCACGCATGCCTGGTTGCATGCGCTCTTCAGCTTCATGAGGTGGAATGAATACATTAAATGCTTCATCTAATTTAAGTGTAGAGCGGCTCGGTGCATCACTTGGCATGCGTAATCGCGGAATACCCATAAAAAATGGCGAATTATTAAATGTATACGAATACCCCACATAAGCGCTGTTATTAGCTAAAAATAACACATGCATGACTGGTTTTTTCTGGGCAAGTTCACGTGTAACCTTTGCACGTTTTTCAAGCGACTTTTTAAGTGGTGTAGAAATCTTTTTGCAGAACTTAGAAAGCTCTTTACCTTCGTTGGTGTCGGGTGTTTCTACACGTAAGTCACCACACTCAGGAAAGTCAACGGTTGCATCAGCAATGGCACTAACGCGGTCTTCAAGTGGCATATTATCCACTAACGTGCCCGTAAACCACTGGCGGGCAAATACCATATTTTTAAAATCTACTTTTTTTATGATCTCATCGCCGTGGCTTGCATCAAAACATTCGTACACAACAATCCCTGTATTTGGTTTTGTTTTTACGTACCCCGCAAAACCTTGCTCGGCAGCCTGAAAAGTAATTTCAGCAGCGGCATCATTTTCAAAACCACTTCGGCAATAAATAACTACACTCGACATAGATACCCCTTAAAACTTATATCGTGCGGCTTGAACTAACAAAATAGCCCAACCAATAATAAAACAAACGCCGCCAATTGGGGTGATAGGCCCAAGCCATTTCATGCCCGTTAATGCGAGTAAATACAAACTACCGCTAAATAACACAGTACCTGCAATAAAAAAACCACCAGCCCAAGTCAGGTTCATTCCCCACTTAATTAAGATAGCAATCGCTATAAGCGCAAGACCATGCACCATTTGATATTCAGCAGCGGTTTTAAAAATACCAATTGCGTATTCTGATACGCGACTTTTTAAACCATGAGCAGCAAATGCGCCTAGTATTACAGAGAACATACAAAATATACTGCCTGTCATTAAATACAGTTTTATCATTTTTTCTCTCCAATTAAATTAGCCATAAACTGCACAGCGTAATCCGCAGCCTGCTGTATGTTTTCTTGTTCTGTAATACCACTTTTTTTACGAGGTTTTAGTGAATGGTCACCATCTCTTAGCCATTTGATTTCTGGCGGGTTAACCATTTCAAGCTCAGCAAGCTCTTGTTGATTACCAAACGTATCGCGTTCACCTTGTAGGACTAAAAATGGGCATGGCATATCAACAAAATGTTCTATGCGAAGTTTTTCAGGTTTACCCGGTGGGTGAAAAGGATAACCAAAAGCCACAACACCAGCAATATTAGCCAAACCCTGCTCAGTACAAAGCATAGAAGCCATACGCCCGCCCATCGATTTGCCGCCAATAAATAGCGGCAACTCTGGCTGATGCTCAGCTAAAACTTCGGCAAAATATGCAAGCAGCTTAGGTGCGCGATCAGGAGGTCTGCGCTTACCTGTCTCTTTAGCAATTTGCATATACTGAAAATCAAACAACGCCACATCAATATTTTGCTGACTAATCAATTTAGCCATTGTTTGCATAAATTCGGAGTCGCTACCTGCCCCTGCGCCGTGGGCAAATATAAATTGTGCACGCGCCTTACCCGCTGCACTTTTAAACCACTGTAACATGTTAATACTCTTGTTCTTGCTCTACTAAGCTCAGCATCCAGTCTTTGAAGGAAACAATTTTACCAAGCTCTGTTTGTGATTCGCGGATCACTAAATAGTAAGCATTTTTACTTTCTAATGAGTGATTAAATGGAATGACGAGTCGACCCGCATCAATATCGGGCTTTGCTAATACGCTATTACCAATAGCGACACCCTGCCCATGTACCGCAGCTTGCAGCACCATAGACGAGTGACTAAAAATTGGCCCTTGGTTAACTTGCACATTTCGTACGCCAGCTGTTTTCATCCAGGTTTTCCAGTTTTTACGGGTCGTATCATGCAATAAGGTATGATTCGCCAAATCACTCGGTTGATTAAGCGGTTTTGGGCCTGTTAACAATAATGGGCTACATAACGGCACTAAGTATTCAGTGTGCAGTTTATAAGTTTGCACCCCACTCCAGTGGCCACGACCATAGTAAATAGCAATATCGACATCGTCAGAAAGTGAATTTTCGTCCTGATCTTGCGCTTTAATTCGCACGTCGATTTCTGGGTGTAATTCATTAAATAAACTAAGTCTGGGTACTAACCATTGAATCGCAAAACTTGGCGTTAAACTTACTGTCAGAGAACCTTTCGCACCTCGTGCTAGCAATTTCTCTGTGGCATCAATCAACTGGGTAAAAATCTCTTTAATATCCAGAAAGTAACCTTGCCCTTCTTCGGTTAACAGCAACGAGCGATTTTTACGTAAAAACAGTTTTAAGCCTAGATGCTCTTCTAAGGTTTTAATCTGGTGACTCACCGCAGCTTGCGTGACATACAACTCCTCAGCCGCTTTGGTAAAGCTCAGATGACGAGCAGCAGCTTCGAAGGCTTTAAGCGCATTTAAGGGAGGTAAACGACGAGACATAAACACCAAGCTTTGAATTAGTTTTTCTTATGCATCGATTATAGCGACACAAATAAAAAAAGGCGACCTTGGTCGCCTTTTTCGTACTTAAATACTTATATCATTATAAATCGCTTGCGCTGGTATCGAGTGGTGCAAAGCTCTTAACTAAGTCATCAACCGCTTTCATTTGCGATAAATAACCTTCAAGCTTACTTAGTGCTAAAGCACATGGGCCGTCACATTTTGCTTCACTCGGATTAGGATGCGCTTCAATAAATAAACCTGCAATACCTAATGCCATGCCACTGCGAGCAAGTTCTGCAGCTTGTGCACGGCGACCATCTGCAGAGTCAGCTCGGCCTCCAGGGCGCTGTAGTGCGTGCGTTGCATCAAAAATTACTGGCGCCATAGGCTTCATGTCATCCATACCAAGCATATCAACCACAAGGTTGTTATAACCAAAGCTAGTACCACGCTCACACAGTGCAACATTGTTGTTGCCCGCTTCATTAAACTTTTTAATGATATGACGCATTTCGTGCGGTGCTAAAAACTGTGGTTTTTTCACGTTGATGATGGCACCTGTTTTTGCCATCGCTACAACTAAGTCAGTTTGTCGAGCTAGGAATGCAGGTAACTGAATTACATCAACAACTTCAGCAACTGGTGCTGCTTGATGTGGCTCATGTACGTCGGTGATAAGCGGCACGTTAAAAGTAGATTTAATTTCTTCAAAGATTTTTAAACCTTCTTCCATACCCGGACCACGGTATGAGTTAATTGAAGAGCGATTAGCTTTATCAAAAGACGCTTTAAACACGTATGGAATGTTTAGCTTTGACGTTACTTCTACGTAATGTTCAGCAATACGCATTGCTAAATCACGTGATTCAAGTACGTTCATACCACCAAACAAAACAAATGGTTTGTCGTTGGCTAATTCAATCTCGTTAATTTTAATTAACTGGTTGTTCATTTCTATTCCTTAGGGTGCAACAGCTTGTAGCATTAATCCACAAATATAAGCCATGTAAGTACCTACACCATAGCCCAAAACAGCAAGTAATACACCTACTGGCGCAAGTGACGGATGGAATGCTGATGCAACAACGGGTGCTGATGCTGCGCCACCTACATTTGCTTGAGAGCCTACTGCCATATAAAACAGTGGTGCTTTAATTAGTTTCGCGACAATAAGCATTAAGCTTGCATGGGTAATCATCCAAATCACACCCAGTACAAAATACATTGGTGAGTCAAAAATCGCGGTAATATTCATGTGTAAGCCAATTGAAGCAACAAGGATATATAAAAAGCTTGATGCTACTTTTGAAGCGCCAAAAGCTTCAATATGACGAACTTTAGTAAACGATAAACTAATACCAATTGTGGTTGAGATAACGATTAACCAAAAGAATTTACTGTTTAAACTATACTCTTGCGCCCAAGGGAAGTTAGCGCCAAAAAACGGACCTAAAAAATCGGCACAAAAGTGCGCAAGGCCAGTAATACCAAAGGCAATAGCAATGATCGTCATGTAATCATTTAAGGTTGGCATACGTGCATGCTCTGCGTGATATTTCTCTACACGCTCTTTAAGCTCTTCAATCGCACGGGTATCTGCGCCCGTTTTTGCATCAATCGCTTTATGATTTGCAGCCATTAATAGCAATACGGCCATCCATAAGTTTGCCACAATCACATCAACGGTAACCATTGCAGAGAAGATGTCGCCGCCTACTTCAAACATTTCTTTCATTGAAGCTTGGTTTGCACCACCGCCAATCCAACTACCAGCAATGGTTGTCATACCGCGCCAAACCGCATCAGGGCCATGACCGCCAACGGCCTCTGGGTAAACTGCACTCATCACTAAAATAGCAAGCGGTCCGCCAATAACAATACCCATAGTACCCGTTAAGAACATAATTAGTGCTTTTGGACCAAGATTAAGAATTGCCTTCAAATCAATACTAATAGTAAGCAATATCAAGCAAGCTGGCAGTAAATAACGTGATGCCACAAAATAAACATTTGAAGAGTGGCCATCAACAATACCAAAGGTGTTGAGTAACGAAGGTAAAAAATAACAAAGTAGTAATGCGGGTACATACTTATAAAATTTTTGGCAGGCAGCATTATTACTGTGAGAGGTTTTAAAAATAAACCCCAAAATAACGGCAAGCAAACCAAGTACGACTGCGTCATTGGTAATTAGCGCACTGTGGGCGTCAGTCATAAATGTTCCTTTAAATTAGTGGTGTGTATTATTATTGTCTTCTATTTCAGCAATTTGGTGCTGAATTATTTCAATAGCAGGATCATCTGGGCATTCATTCACAAAATACTGAAGATCATCTCTTGCCATTTTTGGGCAATCTAACTGATTAAGAAGATAACCCCGATCACGACGCTCATAAGGGTCATCCCCTAATAATTCCATGAGCATCTCTACACAATGAAGTGCATGACCAAATTTACTTTCGCTGATAAACGACCATTTTTGTTGAGCTAGGTAAAGCTTATATAGCTCTTCATCAAATACTAGCTCCAGCGGCTCTTGTTCATCACCATTTTCTTCGCACGCGTTTTCTGGGGTAATATACCAACTTTGTTGGCCTGTACTAGGCTCAATTAAGTAGCCCTCTTCATCACTTATACCTACATGTACATGCACTTCTCCTTGACTCAAGGTAACACTCGCGTCAAGTTCAGCATGCTGTATTAAGTGGCAAAGTAAAATAGCCAACGTTGTTTGTGTGCCACTACGCATAGTAATCGTATAGCGAAAACTATTTAATGTATATTCAGGGACTTTTAAACTAGAAACACTAAATAACCAGTGTTGATAAAACGTATCGAGTAATTTATCAAGACGTTCGTGCGGCTCTTTTATTTCAGAACAAAAAGTAGCTACCGTGTCTTCAAGTTGATTTAGTGTCTCGTAGCAAGCCGATAAATCTACTTGCGGATCCCACTTTAATTCAGCATCAATACAACGATAAAGCACTTTAGATGAATATGCATCGAAGGCTTCATCTTGATAGGATTCATTTTGATCTTCAAACCAAGGAATGGTCATTTATACTGCAACATCTATTTCAAAAAAGAGCAGCTAGTTTACCTACTTTTGACCTAAGTTACCAATACTGAGCGATGAGATACAAAAAAGCGGTACGATGGCGACGCCATCAAAATACCGCTTAGAGATTCTTACAGAAGAAGTGCTGTTTTAGCAGAAGCTAAATAGCCAATTGCTAATAAGATGACTGTGGTGATTGCAAGTAAAGCGACTTTCATACCCTGTGCGCTTTGTTTTGCTGCCACAACGCCAAGTACAATGTAAAGGATCACTAGAATGATCTTTTCTAATAACCACGATTGCTCTAGAGGGTTAAAGCCCGCCATAACAATTAATGCAACGGCTGATACAAGTAATAAAGTGTCGATACTATGACTACCAATAAACACCACTTTATTTTTTGCTAAAGCGCCCGTCTTTAAACGTGAAAAAGAGCGAACATAAAATAATACTATACTCAACACGGCAAATAACATGTGAGTATGCTTTACTGCTAAATAATCCATACGACCCTAAACTTGTTTTAATTAATCTGGATAACGTACAAGTACGTCTTCTAATTCTTGAACGCGTTCATTAAACACATCGATCAACTTGGGATCAAATTGTTTACCCTTTTGTGCGTTTATTTCTTTTATAACATCATCAAGCGACCAAGGCTCTTTATAGCAGCGCTTATGACGAAGTGCATCATACACATCAGCAAGCGCAACAATTCGGCCAGCTATAGGAATATCTTGCCCTTTTAAACCTTTTGGATACCCTGCACCATCCCAGCGCTCGTGATGCGATAAAGCAATAGTAGCTCCAACGTTAACAATTTCTCGTTTAGAGTCTTTCAAAATACTATGGCCTTTTTCAGCATGCTGCTTCATCACAGACCATTCATCATCTGTCAGTGGTCCAGGTTTGTTTAATATAGAATCTGGGATACCTACTTTACCAACATCATGAAGTGGCGCAGCAAGGCGAATTAACTCTGCTTCTCGTTTGTCTAAGCCATAGCCTATCGCCAGCTCATAACAAATATGCGATACACGTTTTACGTGGTTGCCTGTTTCTGTTGAGCGTTGTTCGAGTGCTTCGCTTAGCCTAAACACTAGCTCTTGTTGTGTTGCTTCTATTTCTGATTGTAGTTGCACATTTTCGTAGGCTAACTGTACATTTTGCGAAAAAATTTCGATTAGATGGCGCTGTGTGTCGGTAAGGTGTTTTGGAATACCTGATATAAATAACATTGAGTTATGATTGAACTCACTGCAACAATAGGCAAACAAGTAGTTTTCTCGATAAACAATGGTTTTTTCTTTTAAAGCTTGTTGGCAGGCTTGCAGTTGCTCATCATTAAGCACATCTTCAATCGCCTTACCCTCACTGCGTTCAAACTCACCACTGCCCGAAAACACCACTAGCTTCTTTTGGTTATCCTGCGGGTTACTAGCCACTAAACTTGTTGAATACATTGCTTGGTCAACCGTACCGAGCAAAGAAGTAAGCTGCTGCATTACACCTTCGATGAAGCTCTCAAGTGAGTGAGTAGAAAAAATATCGCGTGATGCTTTAATGATTTTTTCAAGACCCAAGCGTGACTGCTCAATCGATAAAATGTCTCGATACGACCGTAAACTCGACATCACTACCGTAAACAGCTTTTGTGCTGTTAATTCTGTTTTCGACTTATAATCGTTGATATCAAAATTGACTATTACTTGTCGCTCTGGGGCTTGGCCCGGTTGACCTGTTCTTAGGATGATTCGGATATGATTGTTTTTAGCAGTTTCACGGATAAATTTAGCAACCTTTAAGCCGGCATCATCCGTTTCCATAACAACATCAAGTAACACAATTGCCGCATCAGGATGCTCTTGTATAACTTGCTTTGCCTCTTCCCCAGAATAAGCACTTATAAATTCAAGACGCTTGTCTTGAAATTCGAAGTCACTCAACGCAAGCTTTGTTACGGCGTGTACTTCTGGCTCATCATCAACCACGATGACTTTCCAACTACCTTGGAGCACTTCATTTACTTCATCAAGTGCTTCATCCGAAAACAAAAAATCATCCATTATAAGGGATCCTCAAAGGCTATGTACGCACAAGCCTTTTTGTTATTATTTAGGCCATTGTGCAAGTGTTACACGGTCATTACCGCCAAGATCTTTAATTGTAAGTATATGGCTATACGACATTTGTGCAAAAAAATCTTGAACTTTTGCCCGTTGCTGGTAGCCATGTTCAATTAAAAGATAGCCATTTGTTGCTAAATAGTCACGCGCCATAGTAATTATTTGTTTGATGTCAGCCATCCCGTCATCATCTGCGACTAATGCAGATAAAGGTTCAAAACGCACATCTCCACGGCTCAAATGGTCATCATCATGTTCAATATACGGCGGATTGCTGACAATTAGGTCAAACTTTTCTTTTTTAACTGCACTAAACCAATTACTCAATGCAAAATGAGCATTGTGAATGTTTAGTCGTTGTTTATTTTCTTCAGCTAGTGCGACTGCATCAGCAACCCTATCGACTCCAGTAACCTGCCAAGTTGGCATTTCGCTGGCTAGCGCAAGGGCAATAGCCCCTGTCCCTGTGCCTAAATCAAGCACCTTAGCACCTGCTGGTAATTCTAAACCTAAAGCATATTCAACTAAGGTTTCGGTATCAGGTCTTGGGATCAAGGTTGTTGGATTGACCTTTAAAGGAAGGCTCCAGAATTCACGAAAGCCAACAATATGAGCAACTGGCTCGCCGTTTAAGCGGCGCTGGCATGCTTGTTCAAAAGCAAGTTGTTGCTGTTCGGTAAGTTGTTTTTCTGGCCAAGTGAATAAATAACTGCGGGGTTTATCAAGAATGGATAATAACAATACTTGCGCGTCAAGCTTGGCGCTGTCACTGCTAGGCGTTAATAACGCCGTCGCAGTAACAAGTGCTTGTTCTATGCTTTGCGGCACGATTATTCATCGCCCATCGCAGCAAGTAAGTCAGCTTGGTGTTCTTGCATTAGTGGCTCAATGACACAGCCTAAATCACCTGCAACCACTTCATTTAAACGATAAAGTGTTAAGTTAATGCGGTGATCTGTAATACGACCTTGTGGGTAGTTGTAAGTACGGATACGCTCAGAGCGGTCACCACTGCCCACTAAGTTACGACGTTCTGACGCCTCAGCCGCTTGACGCTTTTCATCTTCAGCTTGTTGTAAACGTGCACCAAGTACAGACATCGCTTTAGCACGGTTTTTATGCTGTGAACGTTCATCCTGACACTCTACAACCACACCTGTAGGAATGTGAGTAATACGAATTGCTGAATCTGTTTTATTTACGTGCTGACCACCAGCACCCGATGCACGGAACGTATCGACTTTAATATCTGCAGGGTTAATCTCAATTGCTTCTGCTTCAGGAATTTCAGCCATCACTGCCACGGTACAAGCAGATGTATGAACACGACCTTGCGATTCAGTCTCTGGTACACGTTGAACACGGTGAGCACCCGATTCAAACTTCAGCTGACCATACACGCCTTCACCAGAGATGTGCGCGATGACTTCTTTATAACCGCCATGTTCACCTTCGTTAGTACTTACTACTTCAACTTTCCACTTTTTAGTTTCTGCGTAGCGGCTGTACATACGGAATAAATCACCGGCGAAAATAGCAGCTTCATCACCACCGGTACCAGCACGAACCTCTAAATAGACATTATTATTGTCTTTCGGGTCTTTTGGTAACATCAGAATTTGGATTTCGTCTTCTAATTCGGTAATTTGTGCTTTTGCTTCTTTATATTCTTCTTGCGCCATTTCACGCATGTCAGGATCAGAGTCTTTTAGCATCTCTTCAGCCGTAGCAACATCATCTTGCGCTTGTTGATAGGCTAAAAACGCTTTTACGATTTCTTCTAATTCTGAATATTCTTTAGATAAGGCACGAAAGCGATTTTGGTCGCTGATCACAGAGGGGTCGCTTAGCAGCGCTTGCACTTCCTCATAACGCTCAACTAAGGTTTCTAATTTTCTATAAACAGACTCTTTCATTTAACGACTATTCCTGATCAATACCTAACATTTTCTTTAATTGGCTTAACTCGGCTGCTTCACCTTTTTTAGCAGCATCTTGAATGGCACGGGTAGGTGCGTGCATCAAGCGGTTGGTCAGTTTATTTGCCAACTCGAGTATAACTTTTTCTGCCTCTTTGCCTGCTTGCAGCTGACTGAGGGCTTTTTCGACAAGTTCTGACTTTATATCTTGTACATCGTTGCGATAATGGCGAATCAAATCCACCGAATCGAGTGAACGCAACCACATAGCAAATTCATCGGTACGAGAGCGAATAATGGTTTGCGCTTGTTCGGCGGCCTGCTCTCGGGCGGCGATATTCTCGCTTACTATGGCTTGTAAGTCATCAACTGAATACAAATAGGCGGCATCTAATTCGCCTACTTGACTCTCGATATCGCGTGGCACTGCAATATCTATAAATAACATTGGTTTATGGCGACGCTTTTTTAGCGCTTGCTCTACCACCCCTTTACCAATAATAGGTAAGGTACTAGCCGTTGAACTAATTACGATGTCCGCATCATGAAGGCGCTCAGGTAGCTGGGCAAGTGCAATCACATCTGCGTTGACATCGCTGGCAAGGGTCTTAGCACGTTCAATAGTTCTGTTGGCAACAGTAATTTTTTGCGGATTATTTTGGTACAAATGTTTAGCAACCAACTCTATTGTTTCACCAGCACCAATAAGCAGTACATTGGTTTTATCTAACTTGCCATATATGTGCTTTGCTAAATTAACCGCTGCGTAGGCAACCGAAACAGCGCTGGCACCGATATCGGTTTCAGTACGAACCTGCTTTGCTACCGAAAAGGTTTTTTGAAACAAGCGATCGAATGTCACACCGATTGCATCGTGAGTCTTTGCATTGTGATAGGCTTGTTTTATTTGCCCTAAAATTTGTGGCTCACCAAGCACCAGCGAATCTAAACCACAAGATACTCGCATTAAATGATTAATGGCTTCGGTACCTTCGTGATAATAGATGTTGTTGCTCAGTTCTTGTTCATCCAAACCGTGGAAACTGGCTAACCAGTGCAACAAGGTTTGGGAATTACGCTCGGCAAGGCTACAATAGATTTCAGTTCGGTTGCAGGTCGAAACAATGACCGCTTCATTGAAATGCGCATGGCCACTTAATTGTTGTAACGCCTCAGACATTTGCTCAGGCGAAAACGCAACTTTTTCGCGTAATTCTACGGATGCGGTTTTGTGATTTATACCAAGTGCTACGATGGTCATATGTACCAAATATTGCTAAGCCCAGCTGTAAAGGCATTAATTTTACCAAAAATCAGCGGAATATGGAAAGTAAGGAACGACATTTGATTAAACAATATTTGATTTTATTCATATTTTTTTTATTTATCAGCGGTTGTGCGCAAAAAATTTCAACGGTTGATTACATTTACCCTGATTGGAAAACCCGCCTAGACCAACAGACTCAGTGGCAAGTACAAGGTAAAATGGCGTTTATCAGCACCGAGCAACGCCAATCAGCCAATTTAAATTGGCAACATGATGAACGCAACAGTGACATGGTTCTAACTAGCTTTATTGGCACACGCATTCTGTCGTTACAGCAAAACCCTCAAGGTGCTGTTTTAGAGTATGATGGCGACACCTACACAGATCAGGATGCATCTAGACTACTTTACCGGTTAACAGGCTTTTCAATTCCATTAGATAATGCCGCAAAATGGCTAAAAGGTACTGCACAGAATGAGCAAGCATCATTCGATGAACAAGGTCGTTTAAAAACACTGCTTTGGCAAGCAGAGAATGGCCAACAATGGCAGATTACCTATGCAAATTACCGCAAGCAAGATGGTTATTGGTTGCCAGAAAAACTGACTTTAAAAAATCAACATATTCGTATTAAAATTCAACTTAATGATTGGCAGTTACATTAATCATGACACACATTTTAAAGCCCCCTTTCACATTAATCGCACCCGCTAAACTAAACCTATTTTTGCATATTAATGGTCGTCGCGATGATGGCTACCATGAGCTTGAAACCTTATTTACCTTTTTAGAATTTGGTGATGACTTAACATTTACAGTGACCCATGAACCCGATATCAATGTCATTGGCGATACAAACGGCATTACTTTAACAGACAACCTTATATATAAGGCAGCTCGTTTATTACAGCAGCATTGTGGTTGCCAACAAGGTGCGACTATCGAGCTATTAAAACGTTTACCGATGGGCGGTGGTGTTGGTGGCGGTTCATCCGATGCGGCTACGACCCTACTTGCTCTCAATAAGTTGTGGGAGTGCGATTTATCGCTCGAAGAATTAGCTAAACTTGGGGTGACGCTTGGAGCCGATGTACCAGTGTTTATAAATGGCCACACAGCAATTGCTCATGGTATTGGCGAGCAGCTAGAAAATGTAGAATTACCGCAAAGTTGGTTTTGTGTAATACATCCTGGGGAGCATGTCAGCACCGCGAAAATTTTTACCCATCCTGATTTAAAACGTGACACACCCAAGTTAAAAGTAGACTGGCAAACGGAAAATTTAGGCAATGATTGTGAGCCTTTGGTTAAAAAGCTCTGCCCCGAGGTTGAAAAAGTCCTGCAGTGGTTGCTAAAATACGCCCCGTCAAAGATGACTGGTACGGGCGCTTGTTGCTTTGCTGAGTTTTCAACCCAGGCACAAGCACAACAAGTTTTAGCTCAGTTACCAGATAAATGGACAGGTTTTGTTGCAAGTAGTGCTACACTTTCACCTGCTCATAAAGCATTAAATGCTCACTTTGCTATGAAGTAACGTACAAGTAAATGTTAACCTGCTTTGGTGTCTACCATAGCCTGTTAGTCCCAAAATTCAGTGCCTGAGGAACCCTACCGTGCCTGACATGAAGCTCTTCGCTGGTAACGCAACACCTGAGCTAGCTCAAAAAGTTGCAAAACGTTTGTATATTGAATTAGGCGATGCTGTTGTTGGCCGTTTTAGTGACGGTGAGATCAGTGTTCAAATTAATGAAAATGTTCGTGGTTCTGACGTTTTCATCATTCAATCAACCTGTAACCCTACTAACGATAACTTAATGGAGCTTATCGTTATGGTTGATGCCCTTCGTCGTGCATCTGCTGGTCGTATCACAGCAGTTATTCCATACTTTGGTTATTCACGTCAAGACCGCCGTGTGCGCTCTGCTCGTGTGCCAATTACTGCTAAAGTTGTTGCAGACTTCCTTTCTAGTGTTGGTGTTGACCGCGTATTGACGGTTGATTTACACGCTGAACAAATTCAAGGTTTCTTCGACGTACCAGTTGATAACGTATTCGGTAGCCCAGTGCTATTAGAAGATATGAAAGAACGCGACTTCGATGACGTTGTTGTTGTTTCTCCAGATATCGGTGGTGTTGTTCGTGCTCGTGCTATTGCGAAGCTATTAAATGACACTGACCTAGCTATTATCGACAAGCGCCGCCCACAAGCAAACGTTTCACAAGTAATGCACATTATTGGTGACGTTGAAGGCCGCGACTGTATCATCGTTGATGACATGATCGATACCGGTGGTACATTATGTAAAGCCGCTGCTGCTCTTAAAGAGCATGGTGCTAAACGTGTATTTGCGTATGCAACTCACCCTGTGCTTTCAGGTAATGCCGCTGAAAACATCCGTAACTCAGTAATTGACGAAGTGATTGTAACTGACTCAATTACCTTATCTGATGAGCTTAAAGCAATTGATAAAATCAAAGTGCTTACGCTTGCAGATATGCTTGCTGAAACAATTCGTCGTATCAGCAATGAAGAATCTATCTCAGCGATGTTTGAACACTAATCAACAACGCGAAGATATTCAAAAAGCACCGTCTAGGTGCTTTTTTTGTAGTCGTTATTTATTTTCCCCGAAAGGGGTGGTATGATAGCGCGCCTTTTGGCTGGGGACCTTGGTCGCAAAGGCCCTAAGACTATTAATTATTGGAGACATTATGTCAACTTATACATACAATGCAGAATTACGTACAGAAACAGGTACTGGTGCGAGCCGCCGCCTACGCCGTGAAGATAAAGTTCCTGCAATCCTTTACGGTGCTGACAAAGAAGCTGCATCTATCGTTCTTGCACACAAAGATATGATCAAAGCGCAAGAAGACGAAGGTTTCTACACGCACATCCTTACTTTAAACATCGGTGGCGAGTCAGTTGAAGCTATCCTTAAAGATATTCAACGTCACCCATTCAAGCCTAAGATCACTCACTTAGACTTCCAACGTGTAGATGCTTCTCACAAACTTCACACTAAAGTGCCAGTACACTTCATCGGTGAAGAGAAAGTAACTAAAGCAGGTAACACTGTTGTTCACCAATTAACTGAAATCGAAATCACGTGTCTTCCTAAGTCACTTCCTGAGTTCGTTGAAGTTGACGTTGCAGGCTTAGTAGCTGGTGATTCAATCCACCTTTCTGACCTTAAACTACCAGCAGGTGTTACATCTGTTGAGCTAGCTAAAGGCGCAGACCACGATCAGTCAATTGTTACTGTTAAAGCTAACAAAGCTGCTCCTGCTGAAGACGAAGCTTCAGAAGACGCTGCAGAATAATTTTTAAGGTGTCAACACCTTGAATTCTATTCAAATGCTTGTGGGCCTGGCTAATCCAGGCCCCGAATACGCAAACACACGCCATAATGCAGGTGCCTGGTTCATCGAAGAACTTGCTGCACGTTATAACTGCACACTCAAACACGATCCTAAATATCATGGCCTAACAGGCAAAGTGATCATTCAAGGCCAAGAATTTAAATTACTGATCCCTACTACTTATATGAATTTAAGCGGTAAGGCGGTGAGTAGTCTCGCTAATTTCTTTAAAATTCCTGTCGAAAATATCCTCGTCGCACATGACGAAATGGATCTCGAACCCGGGATTGCTAAACTAAAAAAAGGTGGCGGTCATGGCGGCCACAATGGTTTAAAAGACATTATCGCGAAAATGGCAAACCAAAAAGATTTCATGCGCCTTCGTATTGGCATTGGTCATCCTGGTCACCGTGAAATGGTTACGGGCTGGGTACTGGGTAAAGCCGCGAAAGAAGACCAAGAAAAAATGGATGCCGCAGTTGACGAAGCAGTTCGTTGTATGGAAATTCTTGCAAAAGATGGTGTGTTAAAAGCACAAAACAGACTACATTCATTTAAACCTTAAATCGTTTATTTGAAATTACACAAGGTATCTTACTATGGGTTTTAAATGTGGCATCGTTGGTTTGCCAAATGTTGGTAAATCAACACTATTTAATGCACTAACTAAAGCGGGTATTGAAGCCGCTAACTTCCCTTTCTGTACCATTGAGCCAAACACTGGCGTGGTTCCGGTTCCTGATGCACGCTTAAATGCGTTAGCTGCTATTGTAAATCCTCAGCGTATTTTACCAACAACGATGGAATTCGTTGATATTGCAGGTCTAGTAAAAGGCGCATCTAAAGGTGAAGGTTTAGGTAATCAGTTCCTTGCAAACATTCGTGAAACTGACGCGATTGGCCATGTTGTTCGTTGCTTTGAAGATGAGAACATCGTACACGTAGCAGGCACTATTGACCCTGCAGATGATATTGATGTTATTAATACTGAGTTAGTATTAGCCGATATGGATAGTGCCGATAAAGCACTTGTTCGTAACGCTAAAAAGGCAAAAGGCGGCGATAAAGACGCTAAAGAGCAAAATGCAGTACTTGAAAAAGTAAAAGCACACCTTGATGAAGGTTTAACTCTTCGTTCATTAGAGTTAACAAAAGAAGAAAAAGCAGCAATTAAGCCACTTAACTTCTTAACGATTAAACCGACTATGTACATTGCAAACGTTGCTGAAGATGGTTTTGAAAATAATCCATACCTAGACAAAGTTCGTGAAATCGCTGCTGCAGAAGATGCCGTTGTGATCCCAGTTTGTGCGGCTATCGAATCTGAGCTGTCTGAGCTTGAAGAAGAAGACAAGTTAGAGTTTATGGCTGACCTAGGTTTAGAAGAGCCTGGTCTTAACTTAGTGATCCGTGGTGGTTACGAGTTACTTAAATTACAAACTTACTTCACCGCTGGTGTAAAAGAAGTACGTGCATGGACAATTCCAGTAGGTGCAACTGCGCCTCAAGCTGCAGGTAAAATTCACACTGACTTTGAGCGTGGCTTCATCCGAGCACAAACTATCGCTTTTGATGATTATATCGAGTACAAAGGTGAAAGCGGTGCAAAAGAAGCAGGTAAAATGCGCCAAGAAGGTAAAGAGTACATTGTTAAAGACGGCGATGTAATGAACTTCTTATTCAATGTATAAGCTGCTTCGCTGATAAAATTTTAAAAGGCTCGTTACTACGAGCCTTTTTTATTGCTTATCATCTTTTAAACTTGCTACTAACCACCATATCATTTGCCAGTCCTAGCTATTTGCTAGATTTAACCGTCTATTCCAAGCAATGGACGCTTATCACGAACTTGGCAAATTGGTATTAGCACCGATACAGCCAAACATAATTTGACAAAGGATTAAGGATATTAGTGCTGGATTGTTCCGCTGTTAGTTGATTTACTACCAAACCACGTCTTTACTTAAAGAAACAAAGATCGAAATCGAGTGCTCTTTTAGCTGCAATCACTTTAAGAAATAAGTTCTTTTGTTGTTTTTAACAAGCAAACATCCTATAAAAAGAAATTATCTATTTTTGTTGCTTGATTTTTGTTTGAAAATCAAGCAACTTAAAATCAGTATTTAAACAGTTACAAAACACATTGCAGTTTTAAATTGGTAAATAGCAGTCAAAAAAACAGCAATTCAAATGAAATTTAGCCACTTAGCTTAATTTTAATGCAAACAAACACTGATAAGCGTTTTTTTGCAAAAAAGGTGTTGACGGATTTAGGTCATATCAGCATAATACGCCCCGCACTCAGCGATGAAGTGCTAACAAAAAAGATGGCTAAGTAGCTCAGTTGGTTAGAGCACATCACTCATAATGATGGGGTCACAGGTTCAAATCCCGTCTTAGCCACCATTCTTTCTTGTTGCTCAATGAAGAGTTTAAAATAACTACCAGTACTTTTAGTACGAATGATGCGGGAGTGGCGGAATTGGCCGATGTCTTGATTAAGACGCTGGATTTAGGTTCCATTACTATAGACTTGCATCACACTATGTGCGGGAGTGGCGGAATTGGTAGACGCGCTGGATTTAGGTTCCAGTAACTTCGGTTGTGAGAGTTCAAGTCTCTCCTTCCGCACCATGTTCTTGATAAGAACTAAAACTATCAAGCTTTTGTTGGGATATCGCCAAGCGGTAAGGCAGCAGGTTTTGATCCTGCCATTCCCAGGTTCAAATCCTGGTATCCCAGCCACGATGGCTAAGTAGCTCAGTTGGTTAGAGCACATCACTCATAATGATGGGGTCACAGGTTCAAATCCCGTCTTAGCCACCATTCTTTCTTTAGAATGGCTCTGCAGGAGTTTAAGCTGCACTCAATGAAGAGTTTAAAATAACTACCAGTACTTTTAGTACGAATGATGCGGGAGTGGCGGAATTGGTAGACGCGCTGGATTTAGGTTCCAGTAACTTCGGTTGTGAGAGTTCAAGTCTCTCCTTCCGCACCATGTTCTTGATAAGAACTCAAACTATCAAATTATTCTTTGTTGGGATATCGCCAAGCGGTAAGGCAGCAGGTTTTGATCCTGCCATTCCCAGGTTCAAATCCTGGTATCCCAGCCACTTTCTTAAAGTGACGAAGAATGCTCAATGAAGAGCTTAAAATAACTACCAGTACATTTAGTACAAATGATGCGGGAGTGGCGGAATTGGTAGACGCGCTGGATTTAGGTTCCAGTAACTTCGGTTGTGAGAGTTCAAGTCTCTCCTTCCGCACCATGTTCTTGATAAGAACTCAAACTATCAAATTATTCTTTGTTGGGATATCGCCAAGCGGTAAGGCAGCAGGTTTTGATCCTGCCATTCCCAGGTTCAAATCCTGGTATCCCAGCCACTTTCTCTACCAAGAGAGTGAATAAGAAAACTCAAGCTAAGAGTTTAAATTAGCAAACCCTTTGATGCGGGAGCGGCGGAATTGGCTGGTGTCTTGATTAGACGCTGGATTTAGGTTCCATTACTATACACTTGCATCACACTATGTGCGGGAGTGGCGGAATTGGTAGACGCGCTGGATTTAGGTTCCAGTAACTTCGGTTGTGAGAGTTCAAGTCTCTCCTTCCGCACCATGTTCTTAAGTAGAACTAAAACTCTTCAAGTTTAGCGTTGGGATATCGCCAAGCGGTAAGGCAGCAGGTTTTGATCCTGCCATTCCCAGGTTCAAATCCTGGTATCCCAGCCAACTTACTTCCCTTTTCTAATTTCTAATTTCTAATTTCTAATTTCTAATTTCTAATTTCTAATTTCTAATTTCTAATTTCTAATTTCTAATTTCTAATTTCTAATTTCTAATTTCTAATTTCTAATTTCTAATTTCTAATTTCTAAT
>NZ_JAKGBG010000016.1:0-97633 GCF_021532595.1 Pseudoalteromonas sp. OFAV1 | reverse complement strand
GCACAATGCTCCGGTTAAATAACCTGCTAATCATCGGAGAACAATGCTCTGGTCAAGCAACCTGCTAACCATCGGAGCACGATGCTCCGAACAAACAATGTGCTAGGCATCGGAGCACAATGCTCCGGTTAAATAACCTGCTAATCATCGGAGAACAATGCTCTGGTCAAGCAACCTGCTAACCATCGGAGCACGATGCTCCGAACAAACAATGTGCTAGGCATCGGAGCACAATGCTCCGAACAAACAATGTACTAAGCATCGGAGCACAATGCTCCGAACAAACAATGTACTAAGCATCGGAGCACAATGCTCTGATCAAACTCATGACTAACATCGGAGCACAATGCTCCGGTTAAATAACCTGCTAATCATCGGATAACAATGCTCTGGTCAAGCAACCTGCTAACCATCGGAGCACGATGCTCCGAACAAACAATGTGCTAAGCATCGGAGCACAATGCTCCGGTTAAATAACCTGCTATTCATCGGAGAACAATGCTCTGGTCAAGCAACCTGCTAAGCATCGGAGCACGATGCTCCGAACAAACAATGTGCTAAGCATCGGAGCACAATGCTCCGAACAAATACATCACAACCAACAGGAGCATAATGGTTGGTTAAACTTACTGCTAGCCATCGGAGCACGATGATCTGGTTAAACATACGACCAATCATAGTAGGAGAGGGCACTGTAGGCTGAACGAACTATTTGGTTTATGTCTACAGTTAATTATCATGCAAGCCTATCGGAGCACAATGCTCCGGTCAAGCTCATGACTACCATCGGAGCACAATGCTCCGGTCAAGCTCATGACTACCATCGGAGCACGTTGCTCCGATCAAATACATAACAGCCATCGGAGAACAATGTTCCGGTCAAACTCATGACTACCATCGGAGAACAATGCTCTGGTCAAGCAACCTGCTAACCATCGGAGCACGATGCTCCGAACAAATACATCACAACCAACAGGAGCATAATGGTTGGTTAAACTTACTGCTAGCCATCGGAGCACGTTGATCTGGTTAAACATACGACCAATCATAGTAGGAGAGGGCACTGTAGGCTGAACGAACTATTTGGTTTATGTCTACAGTTAATTATCATGCAAGCCTATCGGAGAACAATGCTCTGGTCAAGCAACCTGCTAACCATCGGAGCACGATGCTCCGAACAAATACATCACAACCAACAGGAGCATAATGGTTGGTTAAACTTACTGCTAGCCATCGGAGCACGTTGATCTGGTTAAACATACGACCAATCATAGTAGGAGAGGGCACTGTAGGCTGAACGAACTATTTGGTTTATGTCTACAGTTAATTATCATGCAAGCCTATCGGAGCACAATGCTCCGGTCAAGCTCATGACTACCATCGGAGCACGTTGCTCCGATCAAATACATAACAGCCATCGGAGCACAATGCTCCGGTCAAGCTCATGACTACCATCGGAGAACAATGCTCTGGTCAAGCAACCTGCTAACCATCGGAGCACGATGCTCCGAACAAATACATCACAACCAACAGGAGCATAATGGTTGGTTAAACTTACTGCTAGCCATCGGAGCACGATGATCTGGTTAAACATACGACCAATCATAGTAGGAGAGGGCACTGTAGGCTGAACGAACTATTTGGTTTATGTCTACAGTTAATTATCATGCAAGCCTATCTGAGCACAATGCTCCGGTCAAGCTCATGACTACCATCGGAGCACGATGCTCCGATAAAATACATCACAGCCATCGGAGAACAATGTTTCGGTCAAACTCATGACTACCATTGGAGCACAATGTTCCGGTCAAACTCATGACTACCATCGGAGCACAATGCTCCGGTCAAACTCATGACTACCATCGGGGCGCAATGCTCCGGTTAAATAACCTGCTAACCATCGGAGCACAATGCTCCGGTATATATAGAATTGCCATTGAGCATTATATAAGTCCTTTGTTAGAGTTAGTCGCGAGATTTAAATTTACATAATTGTTATTTAATATTTGTTACATTCATTTGTACTAAAAAATATGCAGTAGCTTAATTAATTACAAGAATCTATACCCAGTTTCTGGACATATTGTGATAAATATCTCATAATGAACATAACAACAAAAAACAAGGAATTTTCATGAATCTTCAAAAAAAGAGAAATGTTAAATCATCAAAGAATAAAGATGATGAAACCGCTGTTAAACTACCAATAATCGTGCCTACAGATGATTTGAATGCAAAGTTTGATAAAGCTGAAATAATTCTTCAGGGTGCTTTGAAGAAAGTTATTGAGGAAGATTATCGAAATAGTAGTGAAACAGATAAAGTTAGAACATACACTCGTAGGCAAGCAAAGAAAATATTGGGTAACCCTACAGAAGCAGTTTTTAATGCCTATCTTAAAGATCCTGAAATTTCGGAATTTATAAAGAAAAAGAACAACAACAACAATGTATATGACGTTGAAGTGTTGTGGACAATAATGGTCAAATTCGATTTGTGGGACTTAGAAGAGCATACTGAGCCTCGTATTATTCCTTGGATGGGCCATAAAGGTGGTACTGGGAAAACAACATCGTGTATTAATATTGGCATGTCAGTTGGTGAGCTTACATTAAGAAGTTCGGAAACTGTAATTATCGACATGGATCCGCAGGGTAATAGCACGACTAATTTAATAAAAGATTCACATAAAGTAGCAGGTGATGACTATGTAAGTCGCAGTCATGAAAGCGCTATTTCATTAATGCTTCGTTATATGAATGGTGAGGATATAACTAGTGACATTATTAATGAAGCATTGAAAACAACTGGTATGCCTAATGTATTCTTGCTACCAGCTAATTCATTTTTTGATAGTGAATCAGCTTCAAAAATTACAAAAGCTTATAATAGCATTCAGGATTTAACTGAAGAAGAGTTAGCTGCAAAGGAAAAGACTGGGTTTTATAGAATTTACAATGAATATGAGTACTCATATTACCTAATATTTTATTTTGCAATAATTAAACCTTTATCTGATTTCAAATACATTTTTATTGACTGTCCACCACAGATCAATGAACTCACAAACATGATTACATTGGCCTCAAGTCATATAATTGCTCCTCTAGTACCATCAGAATATGAGCTAATGACGGCAGCTAAACTTATTTCACAGACAAAAGTCCTTATTAACAAACATGAAAAGTTAATAAATGATGGTGTTATCCCGGAGAAAGATTTCTTTTTCTTACCGCTAAACAAGCAGTTAAGTAAACAGTTGTCTAGTAAAATAAGTGACACATTACACAAGCATTTGTCCAATGGTATGTATATTCATGATTCATTTGACGCTAGTCCTGCTATCGAAAAGCTGTCTTCAATTCAGGCTACTGCATGTTCAGTAAATAAAAACCATTACAAAGAAGTTATTGGCAATAATTTTGTTGGTGATTTAAATAGACTAGAAACCAATGTAACTGATATTGCAAAACAGATATTAAAACTTGTACGTTAAGGCATTATGATGGAACAACAAAACAGAAAAAATTTAAGAAGACAGGTTGGTGTGAAATCAAAAGGTTCTGAAAATCTAGATCCTAATACTGACAGCCAACCTAAAACACCAAGTGAAGCTGATACAACTCTAACACACGCAAATGCAAAAGTTCAGAGCCAAAAAGCACTTGATGGAATAAGTATAAGTATTGGAGTCAAATCTTATAAGCCTACTGGAGCAAGAAGTTTTAAAGGCATTGACGGAGTAACTTATAATGAATACGAAATTAGGATCGCTAATTCTGATTTAGGAAAGTTGGCTAAGATTTCCAGTGACAATCATCGAAATGTATATTTAGATGAAAGTTATATTGATACATCTGATCTAGATGAAGAATACAAAGATGCTGGAATTAATACAGCGCCTGTTAAGGCATCATTTACTGATGGAACAAAAAATCAAATTGAAATCTATGATGGACAAAGACGATTTACATGCGTAAAAAGACATGATTTAGATTTACAGGTATGGGTTGCAGATAGAGTCCTTCCTCATGAAGTTAAAGAAGAAATTTCATTTTCTGCTAATAAACATAAACCTACTAGCTTCGTGGCCATGGCCATTTGGTATAAGAACAAACAAACTCAATTAGAAAAGTCGAGGGGAGCGCAAATATCAGCTGAAGAAGTGATGTATCAGTTTGGTGATAAGTTTGAGGTTAAAACAGAAGCTAAAATGAAAATGCTGCTTCAAGCTGCTGAGGCAATAGATCATGAAGTTGTTGATCTATTCTGTCACGAATTGAAATTTTTAGAAGTTGATTTTAGAAAGCTTAGGCGTAAATATAATAAGTACAGAGATGCTGAGAATAGTAAAGGCAATTCAGTAGGCACACTAAAAGAAGAAATGCTCAAGCTAAAGGAAAGTATTTATGATGAGTTTTCAAAACATAAAATTGATACAGTCGTTAACCCTAATGACGATAAGTATGCTAAAAAACGGAAAAGGATTTGCTTTAACTTATTAGAATCTCAGTGGAATTTAAAACCTGACACTAAGAGCTTAAGTAAGTCTGAGATTATTGGTGAGGGGGTTGAGTTTATTAGTGATGGAGATCCTGACGGCGGATTTACAATTCAAGTAAATAACACAAATTTAGATTATGAGAGAATGAAAAGTCTAATAGTTGATATATTAAATAAATAACTCATAAAAAAGATAGGTTAAATCCTATCTTTTTTTGTAGCATTTGGCGGTGTTTCAAAGTTAACAATTGCTATAAATATAATAAATTCCTCACATTATCCTTCTTATAACTACCCCTAAACAGAAAGAATTCAAGTATTCTCGAATGATATGATGATACATCATAAATTTGAGGTGAAATATGAATACTTATACAGAGTTATTAAAAAACGGCGGGAATTTACCTATAGGTGTCGATGACGGCTATGATGAAGTTAAAGTCGTACTTCCTGATGGTGAATGCCTAAGAATTCCTTCGCATGCCAAATCAGGTATTGACTCATCAATATCATTCGGCAATGAAGAGAAAACAATTTTCTCTTACAAAGTTGAAGGAAAGGACTATGTCGCCGGTAAAATCCTAGAACATGACAATACAGCATCTGATGATTATCCGATATCCAATTTAAATAAAGTTGTTGTAATGCATGCTCTGCGTAAAGCTTCCTTATCTGAAAAGCATAAGTTACATATTTGTACTGGTCTACCTTTAAAGAAATTTTATAAAAGAGGTAAGCCAAATGCGGATTTAATTAAACGCAAAATGGAAAACTTGAAGTCAAAAAATATTACATCACAGGATGATTACAGTTTGCCAGAAATTGTAAATCATCAGGTGTTAGCTGAAGGTCTAGCTGCATGGTTTGATTACATCACATATTTTAACTCTGATGGCCGTATCGAGCGTCATAATGACAAATATCAGCAACGCATAGCTGTAATTGATATCGGTGGTAGAACTACAGATATCGTAGTTATTAAAAATGGTGCAATTGACTATGAACGTTCTTCAACTATTGATGCCGGAATGCTCAATATTAAAGAGGAAGTAAGGGAGCTTATTAGAGATGAGCTTGAAGTTGAGATTAATAATGAGCAAATGCATACAGCTATTAATGAAGGCAAAGTTAAGCTATGGGGCGAGTGGGAGGATGTGCAAGATATTGTAGCAAGAGCTGAGTCGATTATTACAACCCGTATCGAAAGTGAAGCAAAACATAAGCTGAAAAACGCATCTGATATTGATGTAGTGCTGTTTGTGGGTGGCACTGTAAATAAAATCAAGGGAAAAATCTATAATTGGTTCCGAACTCAAGTTATCGTTGAGCAACCGGGGTTTGCTAACGCTAGAGGCATGCAGAAATATGCACAAATGCTTCTTGAAAGTGAATAATAAGTATGCGAAGCCGATTTGTACTTAATCTATACAGCGATGTCGAGGTTGAAAATGAAATCTCTGACATGCTGTATAGCATGCCTAAGTCAAGGAGAGCTGAGGTTATCAGAATGATGATTAAGCTTGGTTACCAAGCAATGAATCCATCTAAAAATTTAAAGCATTCATACGAAGCTCCAAAACCCAAAGGCGATGAATCGACGGCATTTTATAGAGCTCAGGTTGACCTGCGTAAGGAGAAAAAACAAAAAGAAGTTCGTAAACATAATAATGAAAAATTAGATAAAGAATTACCTCCTAAAAAAGAGATTATATCTCAGACAAAACATTATGAAATTTCTACTCAAGAAAGAGAAAGTGAGTCAGAGAACGTACTGGTAAATGAACATGTTAATGAACAGGCTAATGAACTCGCATTAGAAGTAAAGAAAGTTGAAATTGATTCTAATAATGATGCTTCGGAAGTTTCTGATCCTCTAGAAAACATGAACTCATTGTTTAAAGGCATATAAGTTAAGGTTGTGTTATGAGTGAAAATAAAACAAGTGAGTCAAGTTTCTTAATTACCTTGATATTAGGGTTAGGGTTATTTTTCGTTGCGATGAACTTTATATCAAGTTTTCTCGTTGAAATTTGGAGGTGGTTAAGGGTTGTTCAACTGAGTCCGTTAGCGATTTTGCCTGAGTGGGTTCCATATTTTGGTGGAACAAAAGACCTTGTTTTGCAATTAACTAATCTAGACAACTCATTATTGACAAAAAATGTAATTTCAACGGTAGATACTCACTATTATCCATTTTTCGGCTGGATTTATGTCGCAATTATGGTGTGGTTTGCAAAGAAAAGAATTGGTCAAGATAACTTAGTTAAAGAAAAGTTGTCGATGGAACAAATTTTAAAGAAATATTCAAAAAGTTTCCCCTTCTTGAAGCCCTTTGTAGACTTTAATCCGGCAAAAATGACTGACATGGTGTTCGATAGGGATGATGAAGTAAAATTGAAGTTTTTACCTGCCTTACAACCTGTAGAGTTCGCAACGATGGTGCCTCCTTTACATTTAGATAAAGAAGCAGAAAAAGACTCCTCTTTAATGGCTCCAATATACGCTCATGATGAAGGAATTAACTTTGATGAGGATTTGGCATTCAAATGCTTTCAAAAGCAGCTAGGGGCTCATTTTACATGCTTAGAGGACCTACCTGAACATGAGAAGAAGCTGTATGACTTTTTCATAGGAAAAATTACTTTTAATAAAACGACTATTCAAAAGGATTTAATAAAGATTCTTAAATATGTACTTAAACATAAAGGTGTTTTTGTTGAAAAAACGAAGTTCACAGGAAGCAGGTTTTCTCTATATAAAGAATTAAATGAGATATACCTAGCAAGTGAGAATAAGTCGTCAGGGTATTTCTTATCAACAAAGTATATCAATAAACTATTAATGGCCAGTGAGCTTGAGGGTATTTATAACGGTATTACTGGTGAAGATATTATGAATAGGCATGCTTTTACTTATTGTGGGTTTATGAGCATGTTATCAGAGGCGAGACAAGGTGGTGTTATACCTCCAATAGAATTTCAATGGGTAAAATTTCATGATCGAAAACTCTATTTCGCACTCTCGAGTGTTGGTAAACAAGTTTCATTTGTAGAGTCGGCTGGTATTTTCGCACATTGGATACTTGAAGAACATATACAGAGACCTATACCTACAGCTGAAGTTTCAGAAGCTGTTGTAGGTTTAAGGACTGCACTTTATATAGACTATTCGATATCTTAATTGATAACAAATAAGAACCTAATAAAAATAATAAGTAAGGTTTTATTGTGGCAAAGCAAATTTATGGTGTTAGCAAGAATCATGACCTAGATCCGTCTTTAATTAAACCGGATGTTAGGCCATTAATGCAACGTATAAGACAATTAATGACAGAAAAGAGTTCTATCATATTTAATATGATAGCTATTCTAATGTCATCGATAATGGTTCTAAATATTTTCCAAGCAATATTCGGAAGCAGTTCGAAAGGACCATTAATTAGTTATTATTTGTTAGACATTCTGTTTGTAATTGCTGTAGCTATCTTTTTTCTATTCAAAGGTAAGGAAGCTGAATTTTTATTTAGGGAAGGACTTGACGTAGGGGCCGGTGAGGAATGGGATGCAGATAAAGGGTTAATATATCTTGGAAATGATAACTCAGATTCAAGGGCAATCAACTTTGCTGCTGATGATGTAAAAACTCATTTTTTAGTTATGGGTTCGACAGGTTCTGGTAAGTCACGGTTTTTATTGGGTATTTTATACCAATCATTACTGATCGGATCAGGTTGTTGCTACGTGGACGGTAAAGGAGACAATACAGTCTGGTGGTTAGTCTACTCATTTTGTCGAAGAGTAGGGCGAGAAGATGACCTTTTGATTTTAAATTATCTAACAGGTAGTGAAACGCCTGAAGTGCCAAGTCCATTTGATCATCAACTTTCAAACACGACCAACCCATTTTCTTATGGTACTGCGGACAATCTAAACTCACTGATCGTAGGTTTGATGCGAGAAGCTGGTGGTGATGGCGCCATGTGGAAAGGTCGTGCTAGAACCATGCTTAAAGGCCTTTTATCTGCTTTATGTTATAAAAGAGATAAGTATGGAATGCTGCTTGATATCAACATAATTAGGGATTATTTTCCCCTTGATAAAATAATAGCACTTTCACGTGACCCTGATCTAAAAAGTTCTGCGAAAGATCCTTTACGTAAGTACCTTCTTGACTTACCCGGCTTTACTGAAGAATCTGTATTAACCGGCGAAATATCTGGTAAAGCTTATGAACAACATAATTTTCTTACGATGCAGCTAACGGAAGTAATGTCAGATCTTTCAGAGACTTACGGCAAAATATTTGGTGTCCCTCTAGGTGAAATTGACTTTAAAGACGTACTTTTTAATAGACGTATTTTATTCTGCCTTTTACCAAGTTTGGAGAAGGATCCTGACGCTTTAGAAGGTTTAGGTAAATTAGTTGTTGCAGGTCTACGTTCGGCTTTGGCACCTGCTCTTGGTGCTAAAGCTGAGGGAACAAAGAGAGAAGTTATAGATACGAAACCTACAAGTTCAAAGGTTCCATTCTTTATTATCTTGGATGAATATGGGTACTACGCTGTCCAAGGCTTTGCTGTTGTAGCGGCACAAGCCAGAAGTTTGGGCGTATCAGTTTTGTTCGCGGGACAAGATATACCAAGTCTTAAGAAAGCATCAGAAGAAGAAGCTAAAGCTACTATCGCGAATACAAATATTAAAATTTGTATGAAACTTGAAGATCCTGATGATACAGCTCAAGTTTATACAAAAAGGGCAGGACAAGCTAATGTTGCTAAATCAGATCATCATGATTACGGAATGTTTTCATATAAAGTAAAAGGCGAAACTAGGCTTCAAACAGAAGATATTGTAAATGTGCGTGATTTAGTTGACCAAGATCCGGGCGAAGCACATGTTATCTACCGAAATATTTTATCAAGATGTCGCTTTTTCTATTATGAACCACATCAAGTCTCAGAAGCTAAACTTAATAAATTTATTATGGTGAACAAACCTAAAGAAGCTGTGATAAAAAAATTAATTGGTGCGACTACCACATTAGATAATTTGTTTATAAAGAATAAACCTCAGAAAGCATCTCCGAAAACAAAAGATACGGGCCTTAGAAATCTATTTTCTGATGTTGAACTGTCATCGTCTATAAATGGCCAAACTCCTTTAGATTCAGCGGTTACTGCACTTGGGATGATTGAAGTAAGAACCAAGCTTAAATCAATTAAGTTAGACGATAAATCAAGTTCTTCAACCACTATTGAAAGTGATGATGCTGAAGAGTTACGTGATATCGCTGATAGCTATTTAGAGAATGAGTTAGGTGAAGACAATGATATTGATAAAGAGGTAGATAAATCTGCAACTGAGAAGTTTGTCGATGAAATTGATAATGAATATGACGAAAATAACCCATTAAATTCATTATTTGATTCACTAAATGGTCTTGATGATGATGAATTAAATGAAATTTTCTCAGGCTTTGAAGATGAGTCAATGAAAGATCAGGCTTCAGCGGTTTCTGATGAGTTTAGTAAGTTACTGGATGAATCTGTTATAAGTACGGCTAAAAAGCAAGGCTTCGATGATAAGGAAATAAAGAGCGCGTCACAACAGTTGGCTGAAGATATGGAACCAGAAAAGGTCGAGAGCAGTTTTAATATGCTGGGCAAAACAAATGAGTACCCAACAACCCCAACACCTAATAAATTAGGGCAAGAAGAGATAAATAAAAACATTCAGGACATGTTAGATCAGTTGGATGATAGTAACTCTAAAATTAATTAGATATTGTTTGACTAGGTTTTCTTTAAAAGTATGATTGTTTTTATGATATGTAATGAAAAGGTTTATGTATGAAATATTTTATTTATTTTATTTGCGCCGTGAATGTATTGGCTCTAGGGATAATGTTCAGTCTTTTGAGTGGTAATATTGAGCTTTCTGGTATTCCAAAAAGCAATAATATACAAGAATCTCAAAATGAACCCGTAGTGTCTGACGGGAAAAGTATGGATGAACTTTTAAAGCAACGTTTAGTTGAACTCAAGAGTGAGAGTAAGACAGAACATCCAGAAGGTACTGATAAAAAGGCTATTACAACACCTCATGAAGACCAAATTGCCCTTGATGAAAGTTGTTTTGTTAAGGTAGGAAATTATTCTCAACCAAAATTTGGTTTCGATAGCGATTGTCAGCCATTACCTAATAAATTTGTTGAAAAAAAGACAGCATTAACACTTAATAAATTGCCGGATTCTGTAACAGTAAATTTTAAGGCAGAAAATGAAAGGGATGTAATTTACGTATTCACTGATTACACTTGCCCATATTGTAGAAAACTTCATGGAAATGTTGAGAAGTTTAATCAGGAAGGGATTACTGTAAAATATATCTTATACCCTCGATACATGGATTATGGTGAACGATACTCAGAAAAGGCAAAAGAGGTTGTTGATAATATGACATATGCATTTTGTTCTACAGATCATAGAAAATCATTTCATGATTTATATGTAAAGGGATATGCAGAAGTTACTGAGTGTTCAAAGGAAAATGGAAGAATTCCTGCGCCTATCCGCGAACATTATATCCTGTCCCATATGATTGACATTAAGCATACTCCCGCGATTGTTTCTTCTAAAGGTAAGCTAAGCTATGGATTTTCTTCAGTATATAAAACATTAAGTAGTCTTGGCATCCAGTAAATATGAACTTTGGTTTGATGTAAGATATTAAATGAAATATTATTGTTGAAATTTTTGAAAGGTGTTTATCTGTGTTTAAAAAAAAGTATATTTTGGCTGTTGCAGTTGCACTCACTTCTTTGAGTGCAACTGCAAACAACCCATTCGAAAAGCCAGTCATGGCAAAAAACAAAACTGATAATGACTTAAGCTCCGTTAATATCAATGTTATTAATGATGTTTTGGGTGGAACCCAGCATCAGGCCGTGCCTCTTCATCGAGAGAGAAATCAATATATTGATATGGGATTAGTCTATCGAGGAACAACCAACGGTGTAGATATCTATTTCGATCCAGATACAAAGAGATACGTCCGAGACGACTCCAAAATTGTTAAAATTAAAGATTTAACAACAAAGCTACCACCTATGAAAGAAGTTAACTATTAAAAAGGTATTTTTATGAAATTTTCAAAGGCTGCAATAAGCTTTTCAGTTATAGCTATGCTTTCAGGTTGTGCTGGAACCAATATGCCAAAAGAGGATGAACTTCTTAAAACAAGAAGCGAGTTAAGTAAACCATTGATTGACGAGTGGAAAAGTGAAGAACCAGCTATCAGATATTATAAAGTTGAAGATGCTACTATCGTTGAAGAACCTAATAAAATCCCTGCTAGCATCAGAGACCGTGATATAAAAACAGCTTTAGTTCCTGACGCAACCGTCTTAGATCTTGTTGTAAGCTTGGGTGAATTAGGTATTTATACTGTTGTTACGAATGAAGAATTACAGAACAGAAAAATATCTTTATTTGCTTTTGATGGTGATTTAGGTGATTACTTAGATGCTCTAGCTAGTACATATAATATTTCATTTAATTGGAAGAAAGGCAATGTGTTGGCGATTGAAGAATCGTCAAATTATATTTTAAAAGTACCTCAAGACGAATCTTTAGTTGATGAAATCAAGAACTCATTAACTAGTTATGGTGCCGATGATGTTCATTATTCTCTTCAGGCAAGTACAGTTAGTTATAGAGCATCAAAAAAAGAACACGAGCGCATTACTGGGTATATTGATAAACTATCTTTAAATGCATCAGTTATATCACTACAAGTGTCAGTTGTAACTGTTACTTTGGATGAAGAAAGAAAAAATGGATTTGATTGGTCCTCGCTCCAAGTTTTATCAGGTAATCCGACCGTAAATAGTGTCAGAGATGCATTTACAGGTAGCAGTTCTAGTTCGACGGACTTAGATTTGGGTAGTAATTCAGGAAGTGCTTCTTCAAGTTCAAGCTCTGGAGTGAATATTAGTGGTAAAAACTTAAGTGATGCAATTGGGTTAGTTGGCCTAACTTCAGGTGCCTCTAGTTTCTCACTAGCTAAAGGAGACCTGTATTTCAATGCTGCCCTAAACTTTCTTAATACCTATGGCAATGCAGAAACAAGACAAAGTGTATTAATGAAAACCCTTTCAGGTAAAGAAACGGGAATTAAGTCGGCTGATGCAGTACCTTACATTGATGATATAGGTCGAGTTAATACAAACAGTAATAGTAATTATAGCTCAAGTAGCACTACCGTAAAAACTGTAGATGTTGGTTTAGAACTCGCTCTCAAACCATACTATGACGCCGCAACTGAAATTGTAACTATTGATCTTGGCTTAAAACTCAGCACTCTTTTAGGGTTTAATGAGTTAAGTGCTGGCAATCAAGTTGGCACCGTAAGTTACCCAAGAGTTCAAAAGCAAGAGTTTGACGATATTATCAAGCTAAGAGCTGGCGAACCAGTTATTGTCGGTGGTATTACATTTGACTCATTCACGGACAATAGAAGTAACCCTTCATTCTTAAATGAATATAATACTGCATCACAAAATAAAAAGGTTAGTCGAAATGCAATGTTTATTGTATTGAGACCAACAGTTACTTTATTCGGAAACTTCGAGCAGAGTGCTGATGTTGTTACGAAGAACAAAGAAATTACAATTTCTCAGGAGTAATGTCGATGTTCAATAAAAGTAAAGTAACTAAAGAAATGCCTGACATTCAAGAACAAATTGTAATGCCAATCAATTCCCGAGTTGGGTTCTACGAATCTGGCATTAAAATGAAGGAAGTTAAGCAAGCTATTCGAACGACTGCGCAAGAACAGTTTGGGACTATGGCTGGCGTTTATTATAAAATCCAAAAGTTCAATGGAGGCTATGCTTATGAGATCCATCAGGGATGTGATAAAGGTATTCTTTCTCACGTTTTAGATAGTGTTTCTGAAAAGGATTTTATACTCAAAACTAATCATGCTAAGTACAAGATTTTTATGAAGTCTATAGGTCACTTAGCAATGCTTAAATTACGTGATAATGACACAGACACAGATAAATTTGAGTTAGTTGAGCATAAAGATCAGCTTAAACCTATGTTATCGACAGGGTACGGATTTTTGAAGTTCGGGATAACACTGTTCATAGCCGGTTTGATTGCTTTTATTTCCGGTTCGGTTTACAAATACTTGGTTGTAAACTCGAGTCAAAGCATCGTATTTGATAAAACCGAGAAGGCTACTCCGATTGATTATCTTACAACATTGCAAGGTATCAATCGTAATCTTCCTCGTAAAGGTGAGTATTTAACTTACGTTAAGTACGATAAGAATGATGGCACATGGAATCATAATTCACAAAAAGTAGAGTCCTTAAAGGACGATATTAAAGCTGAAACAAAAGATGTTGCAACCAATAAGGAAGAAAGCGAATGAAGGTTCTAGGTAAATCGTTCTATATAGCCGCAGGAGCTACTTTAGCTATTTTAGGCTCTGTTGGTCTATGGAAGTGCTATGAAATGGTCACACAACCAATACAAGAGGCTAAATTCGACATCTTAAGAAAGGAAGTTCTCAATGAATGTTCAAATTACGCTAGGCTTCCTCAATTTAAATTTAGAACCACCACAAAAAATGAAGACTCAAGCAAGCCAATCGTTGAAGTTAAAGCGAACGGATTCAATGATTGGGAGTTAAAGTTCACAAATGCATCTATGATAGTTGAGCGCTGTGAAGGTTTTGAGCTTAAATCGTTTTGCATGGGTGAAGAGTGCAATGATAATGGCAAGAAACACAGAGGTATTATTATGGAACTAGAATACAATAGTGACAATGAAATTCTTGTTTCAAAGAAGTAACGAAAAAATGAAATAGAACCCAGCTTATTGCTGGGTTTTTATTTACTACTTAATTTAGCGACTTATTATTTTTAGATTCTAAAAATTTACTAAGTTCAACAAGAACTCTATTCATCATTAGATCTACAGATTCATTTGACCCTTGAATTTCAAATAAATTATCGCCACTTTCTACAATTCTTTTAGCTACAGGCAAGTCATCTCGGTCTTGAAGATTGTTAAGAGAGAATGTTTGGTTAAATAGCTGTTCTGCCCACACCTTTAGCTTGTACTTTAAATATTCTGACCACAGTGTATAGGCAGGACAATTACCGATACTATAAGAACTAAGTTCAGACAAGTAATCTCGAATTACTTTATGTTTACTATTGTCCCATGAAGCAGGAGTGAAGTCAGGACGTATACCGCCATCTGTTTTCTTAAATCCATGAATTAAGTATCCCTTCTGCAACATATCATCGACAAATTTGTCGGCGAATAAACTCAAATCTAATCCGCTAATTTTCTGATTAATTTCGCCACTTACAATTTTACTTTCATTGTCTGGTAACACTAGAGCTTCTTTTACTGTCACATTAAGATCTTCGAAGTTTAGGTAACATGAAATAGGAGGCGGACACGCATTTTCTATTGTTGTATCAACAAAACAACCTTGATAAAGATACCTTGCTAAATTCATAACAGCTCTTAAGGAGCCATTGATATATGATTCATCTTCTGTCTCAAGTGGATTTGTACTGAAAGGTTCAGGGACGCTCTCTAAAAATCGCCAAAAATACGGGCCTTGTATTTCAAATTCAGTTTTATCGTCATTTTCATTTTTAAAATTAAGTTTTACATGTGTAGCTCGATGTGCAGAACTGTCAGCGATATCTGAAAAGTCAGGCTTATAAAAAATGATTTCCATCCCTATAAGCTTATATAAAAGACCATCTGGTAAGATGGCACCAAGAGGCTCATCTTTTAGAAAAGAAAGGTCAATCCTTTCTTGATTAAAACAAAGTCCGAGAGGCCCACCCAATTGAAACATTTTTCTCATTTTTAGTTCCTTCAACTATAATTGTTAAGTGACATTATTAGCATACGATCTGCAACCAGAAAATGTACTTTCATACATATTTTTAATTCCTAGCATGGAATTGCGATAGATTCTTGAACTCTTTGTAAAAGGCCATTAACTACTTTATTTGCTTTAAATGCTGTTGTATCGAATAACTCAGCCACACGTGATACAGGCTTCTCGTTGAAAACAATCTCTGTGAAAATATTCCTATCAATAGGATTTAATGAACTTAGTTCTTGCTTAATTCTACCAACAATATCCTCTTCTTCTAAAAACAAACTTGAGTCTTCGGAATCTAAAATTGAATCAATATGTACTGATAAAGATGAAGCATCTTGCTTGTCAGTTGTGAAATGCAAGTTTTGACTTTCAAAGTTACTAGTATCGACACCATCATCATAAAAACTGTTATTGCTTCTCTTTTTGTTGTAAGAAGCTCTCATTGTTTTCATAACACCAAGAGGGATATGTTCCGTATGTGTATTTAATAGAACATACTCATCTACTACGGTAAAAACTCGACGAGCCACATATGTATCTAGAGAGGCACCTTTTTTAGAGTCATAATTTTCAATTGCAGCCAATACACCTAAAACACCTTGCTGCGTAAGGTCTCTTTGATCCACTCCAAGTCCTACATATCGCGAAGCAATTCTTTTACACGTAGGAATAAAGTGCTCGACTAGTTGGTTTCTCGATACCGGGCATCCTCTAGTGTACTTTTCATAAAGTAGGTTAACTAAACCATAGTTGCTGCTTTTAGTGCTCATAAATAAACCTAATTAAAAATCTTGTACTTGTAGTTATAAATGAAATATCTTTTTTTGTCAAATTATATTTATCTTTTATTGTCAGTAATTGTGAGGTATTAATTCTGCTCGCGTATGGTATAATGATTGGAGTATTTAAGATTTTTATGAGTGTGATATGAGTGAACCAAAAGTTAAAGCTGTACTTTTTTCTAAAGAGTTTAATATCGGTTATAAACCGTTATATTCTCTAAGAGCAACGAAGCTAAGTAATGGCAAGTTCCTCATTGAAAGTAAAAATGGAGATGGCCCTGAAGAAGTAGCAGTTGGCGACAACTTTTTAGGCAAAGGCGTTATATCTGAAAATATAAACGGTGATATTGAGTTCGGTGAATTTACGATACCCGTAGGGCATAACTTAATTTATGGTGTTACAGCTGAGCCTAAGGATGAGAATAAAACTAAATTCTCGCTATTTATTAAAGGCTCTGAAAAGAAATTTTATAAGCAGATAACATTAGGCGACATTGATGAGACTTCTGGTTTTCCATGGCAGGTTGACCAATATGACAATCTTGTAAATGCAGGTAAATCAGTAAAGGTTTTGCCGCAACTAAATACTAAAACGTTATTCATTAAAAACACCCTAGAGCCAGAAGTGGCTAAAGACATGAAGCTTAGAAATGCATACTACGCTAATTTTGAGTACATCGACTCGAGAGATAACGTGACACACGTAAGTCGCGGCTTTTATGTAAGCAATCCAATCAGGGGAACCGTGGGTGAATTTAAGGAAGAATTTAATGGCGAGTTAATAACAACAGCCAAAGTTAGGGCAAATAATAACATTTTTACTGTAAGCGTTAGAAGCCCTAACGATGCATATGAATCTCACATGCTTTACGAAAAGAAACGAGATTTAGAAAAGCAAATTGCATCATTTGAAGATCCTGTATTTATCAGTAAGAATAAATTAAATATGAACTCGGATGATTTAAAATTCCTTGTTACGTCATTAAAAGAATCTTTGAAAGAAACTTTAGAAAGCATTAAAGAAAGCAATAAAACTTGGGTTAAGGGGCAATCTTTCTTTTGTGGGCAAGAAAGTCGCGAGTTCTTTATGAGCAAAGAGCAAAGTATGTCAAATGAGCCGTAAGTTAATATTCATAACTGAAATCATTAGAAATTCGTTCTGTTGAAAGTACTTTATCAAATTCACACGCAGCATCATGATTGATTGAAAAGTGATGCTGAAATTTTTCTTTACCCATAACTAAGTGGCCGCTCTCCAGCAATACCAAAACATCAGAAGGATTAATGTTCTTCATATTACCGTCTACCAAAATACAAGCAGGTATTTTCACCTCAATTGCTTTAACCTTCTTAGGCTTAAGACCACATATTAAAAGATGATCATTGTGATTACCCTTCAATACAATAAAGTTATCGTTAAAATCATTTTCAAGAATAGAAATAGGAATTTGTTCTTTCCAACTTGAGTTAATTTTTACCTTATCTAAGTGACCGATCTGGGCCCAGTCTTTTTTTGAGATGATCGGGTACAACAACCTTTTATCACCCTCTTTTCTTGCCATCAATGGCATTGGCTTAGAGTAAAAATTGCAGACGTTATTTAGCTTGTTAAAGTCTAATTTAGATAAGTTTAATCTTGGCCCGTACATGCATTCTTCCATAGTCTAAAAAGTTCGAATATGTTATTATTATAACTAATAAAACATTTTAGCATATAAGATATCTTTTAGGTTTATTTCTATGACTAGTCTAATAGTTGACATAACAAGTGTATATAACGAAAAAAAGAACGTAGCAGGCATACTTAGGCTTTGCAAAACACTACAGTTATCTCAGGATATCTCTGAAATTATTCCCGTTGTAACTGATATGAAAAAAGACTCTTTAGATAAAATCAAGTCTGAATTCAATTCATTGAACATTACGCCGCTCGAAGTAAACGGATCTCTAGCTCAATACCTAAATAACTTCCCAAGCAACTCGAACATAATATCGGAAGATCCTTTAGTCGTTTCTGCAATGAACGAGCAAACTTATTGGGACATTGAAGATTTAACTAAATACTCTAAAAGTGAATTATCTTCAATGATTGGATTCTCAACTGGCGCTATGGGTATTTACTCAATACTAAGAGGTAACGCATTCCTAGGTATTAACCCTATACAAGGCATCATTCAAGAGGATGCAATTACCGCATGTAATTCATCAAACACTGTTAATGAATTAATGAAAAAAATAAGTAACAAAGACGATGGAATACCTGACAGTGTGCTTGAAGCGAAAAGTGAGATTTTTAATTCGATTCGATTAATATCTGGTCATTTCAAAAATAAGACTAATGATGTTTCTTATAGAGCGGCAGATATATCGAGTGTAAGTTCAGAACAAAGCACTAATTCTGACAGTATTGTATATATAAAATCCCCTGAAGATTTAACATCCGTTCATATGAGCCTAAAAGGAAGTGAAAAGCTGTATATAGATTACAGCGACAATGAGATGATGATAGTTTCAGGTAATGATAAATTTCACATTGAACTAGAAAATGGTATATCAAAAGACATTCTGTTTAAAACATTACGTGAACCATTCAGTACCGGGGAAGTAGTTTTATTTGACACTAAATCAATAAGAAAAGAGTTTAATAAGCATAAAATCTTGAATGAAAATATCACTGACATTGGTACACTTGTCTACATCTCAAATAATTTACACAAACACCCGGAACTTCTCGGAAGTTTTGATGAATTTAACATAAAGGGCTACCCGGTAGATGCTAGCATGGAGTCAAGGTTTAATCGATTAGCTAAAACCGAGGAGTTATTGACTTCAATAAATGAAACGTTAAATGAAAAACAAAAAAGATACTACGAGACTATCGAAAATCCAATTTTAGAAATAGCTTCAGAAATGGAGACTGTTGGCGTAAAGCTAAATACATCCCGACTTCAGGCAATAGATAACAAACTCAAAAGCACAGTTAAACAATGCGATCAGCATTTAGCGTCAATAACGAATCAACCTGTGAGCGTTAAGGACAGACCATCTATTGCGCGTTTACTATATGATGAGCTAGGTTTAAGACTCAAAGGTAATAGTCGTTCTACGAGTGCTGAAGCTTTAGATGATTTAATTAAAAACAATCCCAACCATAAACCTGTCATAGATACGATAAAGTTAGGCTTTCAACAGCAAACAATGATTGAAAAATACACGAGTGTTTATCCAGACTTCATAAATGAAGATACAGGCTTAATTCACCCTACAATTTTAACCAAATCAACTAAGACAGGTAGATTTTCTTGTATAGATCCTAACTTATTGGGAATTCCTAAAAAGACTAAAGAAGGTCAGCAAATAAAGTCTAGCTTTGAACCGTCGATATCATCAATGGCCTTTATAAAAGGTGACTATTCTCAAATGGAAATGAAAATACTTGCTCATCTAACAAAAGAGCCGGTACTAATTAATGCATTTAGAGACAATCTAGACATTCATAGAGCAACAGCTGCTCAAGTATATAATAAGCCTTACAATGAAGTAACAGATACTGAGAGAACAAATGCAAAAGCCGTTAACTTTGGCATAATTTATGGTATGCAGAAGTACTCTTTAGCGAAGAAAACGAATACTACACCTCAAAAAGCTGAAGAATTCACTAATTTATATTTTTCAAAGCTACCTAACGTACAAAAGTATTTAGCTTGGGTAAAAGATAGAGCAATGAAAACAGGCTCAGTTAAGACTATATTAGGTCGCGAAATAAAAATTGAGAACGCTCAATCTAATGACCCTAAACTTGTCAATACAGCCATGAGACAAGCGATAAACGCACCCATGCAAGGCTCTGCTGCTGATATCGTTAAACTAGCTATGGCAAATTTATTTGAAATAAGAGCACAAGAAGGTCTCGGATTTAAATTTGTATTGCAAATACATGATGAAATAGTATTGTGTTCGCCAATGGACGAAATTGATATAACTAAGGAAATTCTAAAGGAAACAATGGAGCGAGTAGTTGAGTTAGCGGTGCCTATAAATGTAGATATCGAGGCAGGGTATAACTTAAATTCGAAATCGCTAGATAAAGCGGAACCTGAAAATGGATTATGCATAGCCTAGTTACTAGCAGCCCTTTTAATGTAACTGTAATAAAAGGGCTGCTAGTAACTTAAGGTTCATACTGGTTGTCTAAAGATTGCGAGTTCTTTCTAAATACTTCGGGATACTTTGTGAGAATTAATTCTTTAGCTTCATCCTGACTCAAAGCCTGATCTCTACAGTCAAAGAATTTTAAGCCAGTTTCTGTAACCGCGAAATTGTCATTTTGGCAGTCAACACCAATACCAACGACACCTAGTTTTCTAAGCGTATCAGAAGCTGCTTTTATTTGTTCAAAAGCAGCTCGATGAGAAGGATCATCAACCTCATCGATACACTCATCAAAATATTCATCTATGATTTCTTCGATTGAGTATCCAATACGGTCCGCAGCGCCAGAGATTTCCCAATACAAGTCATCTGATAAAGAGTTATGATCTACATACTCTTGCTTTATCAGATATGCATCTAACCCTATTTTTTTTACTTCATGAACTTTTGCAAAACATTCAGAAGGTGAGTCCTTTATTTTGATTGCTAATAGAGCTTCACAATTATCGCTTGTTATCTTGTATACATTATTATTGTCAGATAAATAGGCTTCTCCAAAATTACCTTTACCTAACATTTTTACAATTGTTTCATTCGCCATTTTGGCGCATGCATGGGCTTGAGCTTCGTGTGACATAAATATGGAATTTCCTTGTTTTTATTTATTATACCAAAATAGCGAAATACATATCATATTATTGAACAAATCTCTCAAATCCAACCTTCTCATTCGCTTCAGTAGATTGATTGTCGGACAGTTCATTAACAACGCTCGGATACAATACTTTACTACAAATCATGGTGCCATCAACAAAGTCTATAATAACTAAAGAGTGTGAACGTTCAATTTCTGAAGTATAGCAAGTTAACTTAACATCAAGCGTAGGGATCAGTAATACATTTAAGCAACCATCCAAGAATGAAAATTCATTCATCTTTCTAACTAATTGCGCCTTTTCATTATCTTGCTTAATATACAAACAATTAACGCCATCAACAGCTAATAGCTTTTCACATTCATCAATAATTGATTGCTCAGATTCAGGAAAAGAGAGTTCAACAAACAAATCCTTCTTAAGGATATACAATACATCGTCGAATACCATCGACTCGCAAATAAAAGCTTTTTGAGTTGGATTGACGGGGAACATCTTACCTGTTTTATTGTCATGCTGAATGTATGATTTAATATCATTTCTGTCGGAACTCATTACATCTTGAAGAGAGTGGACCTTCATTAAAGTGACGTTTTCATTATCTAAGCCTTGTATGCTGACATTATCATTAGCGAAATTGATCTTTTTAGGTACTACAAATTGGTTCATATTCCCCCCCAAATTAATGGCAAAGTGGTATTGTAAATTTGAAATCGATTCTATATATTGTAAAACCTAACTTAAGAGGTTTATATGTACGACAGTGAAAAATTATATATCCTCCTGAAGCGTAACTATACACTTTTTAGTGAAGCCCGAGGAGTTTTAGATGTTTTACACTTAGTTATTGGTAAGTTTACAGGTGATATTTCTGTTATACAAAAAAATCTACCTAATTTAACACTAAACAGCATAAGAGATATTGAAAAACTGGCTCCTGACTTCATTTCTCTCGGTTTGAGCGAAAAAGGGGAAGGGCACTTAGTTATCTCAAAGGTATTAAAACGACACTTCTCTAGCTTAGCTTTTGAAAAGCAAATGGCCAAGAATACTGCAATTGATAAAAAAGGGTTGGTATCTTCGAAAAAGGATAAGCCTGAACTATCAATCAAGAAGGTAGACTTTAATATCTTAAGTAATGGTTATTGCGGTTTTTTGCCGACAAAAATGTATGAACGAACCGGTGAGGTGTTCGCTATTCAAAATGACTTTATAGCAACACTTAAAAATGATTACCCTTCATACAATATTGAGTCTGAACTGTCAGATATTTATGAGTACCTAAGGGTACATCCATATAACAGAAAAGATGCAATATACATGCGTAACTTTATAGAAAAATGGTTTTCTGGGGAGCTAATCAGGTTTTCAAGAAAAAAGCAAAAAGCTAATCATTCCGTAACAAAAGATGATTTTTATGAGGATCTAAGAAATAATGGTATCTGAGGTCGAGAACGCTATTATTGAGCTTTCATATACTTTTGAGGAACGATATGGGCACCTTTGGGTAGGAAGTAACGATGATCTTGAGAGAACATACTTAAAAAATAAACTCAAAGCGTGGCATAACGAAATTTTAAAGGGCAACTTCACAGAACGCGAGATCAGTGGTGCAGTTAAATTAAGCCTAAATCAACATGAGAACAAACTATATCCACCTAACTTGAATACGTTTATAGGATACCTCAAAGAGTTCAGGCTAATGTTTTCTAACGGTGAATTCAGCTCGACGTACAAAGAGATGAAAAAGTTAGATGAGATATTTCAATTTACATACAACGGTTTGTGGACTGATGCTGATGCAAACAAAAACCGACGACGTCTCGAGTTTTGGAGTAAAGAGTTTATAGATTACAAAATACCACCTGAGTTAATTATTCAAGTTGGTAACAAAATTAGAAAAAAAAATGAGTACAGAGTTTATCCGCCGACACTTAATCAGTTTATATTTGAATGCCAATTCTTAAAGAATGGCTATGAATTAAATGACCCTGAGAAAATGTTTAATTTAGCTATTCAAGGTGAATTTGATGACCTTGATAGCATAGCTGAAAAGGTGGTATCGGTAATTGGCACGAGAGCTATCAAACTAACATTTAACAGTAGTATGAAAAGGCAATTTATTGATATGTACTACCAAGCTGCCTCAGAATTTATAGATAATCCTGATAAATTTCTTAAAGCAGTAAACACAAATAAAAGCGATGTTAATGAGGATGAAATTCAACCGGAGTCCTGCACTAGCTTTTTTGATAAATTACGGTTGAAGTCAACTAAAGTAAGGTAATTTTATGTTCAAAAAAATGAAGGTTCAAATTTTAGGCAAATTCGATATTGATACTTTAGAAATCGAAGACTACCTTAAAAAATTCCAATTCAGTGAGACTCAACCTACTCAAGAAGAGTCAATTGGTTGGATTTCACCATTCGAATCAAGTGAAGTTCTTCACCATGCTGGTGGCGGCGCAATCCTCCTTAATGTAATGAAAGAAAAAAAATCGGTTCCTGCATCTCTTTTAAAACGAGAAACGGAAAAAGAGATTTTACGAAGAAAAGAAACAAATCCTGATTACAACCCTAGCGGTGATGACAAGAAGGAAATTAAAGAAGGCATTAAGTTAAGACTTCTACCTGATGCTCAGTCTGCATTTACTGAAACACGACTCTATATTGATACAAAAGATAATTATATTGTTATTGAATCGGATTCTGACAAAATGATCGAATCTATCAATTCATTATTAACAATGACATTTTCTGATAAATTTGAATTCAAATATCTTGTAATCAATAAAGAACCTACAGAAGAAATGGCGCAGTGGTTATCTGAATTAGATCTGCCAGAGCATGTTCAACTTGGGTGTGCTTGTAAATTGAAAGACCCTATTTCGAAAAGAGCTGTGGCATTAACTTCTTATGACTTAACAGATGATGATAAGATTGTTTCATATATAGACTCAGGTATGGAAGTTCAATCCCTAGCAATCTCTTGGTCTGATAGTAAGTGTCATGAAGAAGATGATGAGTATGAATCAGTGATATTTACTTTAAATAAAGCGCTTTCACTATCAAGCATTAAAACAAAGGCACCTAAAGCTGATAATCAATCTGATGAAACTGAAGAACAAAAGCTAGATGCTGACTTCACATTGTTTGTAGGTCAAATGAGAGGATTTATTCCAAATTTCTTTGCAAATTTTGAGTAATAATCCTTAATTTTCATAAAATATAAAGCCGCTGCCTGTAATTAGGTGGCGGTTTTTTTTTGTAGGTGATACCGTGTTGTAAAATTCACTTTTAAGGTTAGTTTTATGTCCGCACAAAAAAATGAGAATGTTGCAAGCTTAGCTAAATATAAATCAAAAAATCATCTGAACGATATTTATAATGTATTAAAAACCACTGATTGGCACAGCGCAACTATCTTTATTTGCAATAAACTTGAGTTACCTTTAGACCATAACCTAACCAATAAAACATTAACGTTAATAAGTGAAGTACCGGTCACAGCTGGTGTTAAAACCTTGCACGAGTTTATCTGTAACAGTATGTATGAAGGTGGCCTTTCTATTGAATGGGAAGAGTGGGTGAAAAATGTAACTGCATCGCGTTATAAACACCTATTTGGTATAAACTCAAATGACCGCAACGATATTTTAGCTCAGGTTGATGATGTTGCGGTGGTTATAGGTAGATTACCCCTATCTAGAAGTGAATTTAATTTAGGTGCCGAACAGATTAGAAACGAGCACTTTAGCGAGATGGAGACTCAATTCAAGCTTGAACTTAACTCCGTAAATGATAAGTTGAAATCTGCCCTGTCAGATTTGGATAAAGAGCGAAGAGAGAATTACAGTTTAGTGCAACAACTGGATAATACACTTGCTGAATTAGAGAAAATAAAGGAAATTGGCAATGATGGTGTTGCTGAAAGCATAGTACTTCGTGATTACGTCAAAAAAAGTATGTACGAGCAAATCATTTGTCAAATGGAAGATTTAAAAAATGATTATGAGGTTTGCATCTCTGATTACATAGCTAAAATTGAAAAGCTTGAGCGTCAAAATATTAGCCTTAATTCTAGAATTAAGGCTATAAATGTCAGATATCTGGAATTAGTAAAACGTCGAGAGTTAGATAATGATGCTAACTTTGATGCCATTCTCAGCATTAAAAAAGATCTGGCTGAAGCTCTTAAAGAACACCTTCATGAAAAAAAGGTCAATCAAAAACTATTTGTTATTTCTGGAAATCAAAAGAAATTATTAGAACATTACAAGTTACTTTCAGTTAAGAAAGGTAGTAAAAATAAGCATACTGTAAATACTCTTACTTTATACCTGATGGGTGGAAGTCTTGTTTTGAGTTTATATCATATACTATTTAATTTAATGTAACTGTTCTATCCAATAAAGAATTGCGCAACACTAAAATGCGTAATTCTTTATTTGTAATTTTTAATGTAACGTACTACGCCCAATGATAATGCTTCATTAATGTAATAATCATCTGGATCATCTGCATCAAAAAGCCAATAACCAGCACCATGAACCTTTTTGTACCAACGCTTCCAAGGGATTTTCTCTGCTAATCGCCTCTCTTTCTCGGATGATATTGTTGTTATTAGAAGGGAAGCTAGTTCATAAGAACCTTTAGGTAGCTTTCGCAACTCTTCAAATTCAAATTCGCCAGATGATGTGGTTCCTCCGCATCCATAACCGGACCCTACACGTATTCTTAGGCCCCCGGTAATCTTAACTAGGCGGTCATCTGAAGATATAGCAACAATATCATCCTCTGTGTCAAGAACATCAAAAATTGATATTGAAAATCCTTGCTGATCAACAAATGATAGTTCTGATGTTATTTCAGTCATATTTATTCCAATTACATACCTGCTGCTTCTCGATAGTAAATCATAGCAGCAATGTTCATGACATCAACCATATCACCCTTATTAACATGTTCTTTCAGTAATTCATTGAGATGCTCAGTGCTACAATTCTCTGACCACCAGCCACCACGCCCTTTATTTCTGGAATCAAGTAGTTTTTCTGCCATAGCATTTTTTGCTGAATTTACGAGCTCAGTATCCATAAACTCTTCTCTATATTCGTCACTTATAGAGTTAATGCCATTACGAAATGATTGCCATTTTTCTTTAATATTCTGTTCTTCACTTGTCATAAATATTCCAATACTAAATTAATTTAAATTGTTTGGATTTATTTTTACATAAAAAGATAAAAATTACTACACATTATTTTAAAATGAAAAGTTTGAAAATTGCTCAAATTCCGCATCAACATCTTTAATAGGCTTAGCTTCTTGCCTTGTTTGATTTTTTTCAACGGGTTTGTAATCGGCACCTATTATTCCATCTTGTGGCGACTCTAACTCTTTAAACATAATGCCAGTACTCTCATTATTTAACGCTTTACTTCTTTCATCAGCCAACTTTTCTAGCTCAGCATGCATATAAGTGACCCTCGCTTGTTTATTGTCAAAGTTACAGGCATAGTCAATAGCATCCGCATCGCCAATCACCGTTAACTTCTCTTTTGCTCGTGTAATTCCAGTATAAACAAGCTCTGGAGACAGCATACGTTTCTGAGACATTGATAAAGGCATAATTACATCTCCGTATTCAGAACCTTGTGTTTTATGTATAGACAAACAAAAAGCATGAACTAATGATTTCTGCGTATTCGGTTTAAAAATAACATCTCTATCTCTAAGCTTAACAACTATGTTGTTATCGTTAGTTATCGATGAGATGGTGCCCACATCACCATTTGATACTTTTAAATATTTGTTGTTTTCAGTAATCATTACTCTATCATTAACATTAAAAGTTGTGCTTTCACCGAACTTAGTCCTAACTGTTACATCATTTCCTTCAGGCATTGGATTAAATACTTTCTTTAAATCTTTATTTAATTTTTTAACACCTATATTGCCGACATTCATAGGAACTATTACGATAGTATCATCCAAGTTTTTTCTGCTTTTTAGTTCACTAATTAGTTTACTATGAATAACTTTATCGTCTTTAGCTGACTGGAAAGAAACTTCATTATTATACCCCTCAAGCATAGGGGTAATTCCTTCAGCAACCAATGTAGCAACTTGATGTATTTCAGATTCCGCGCTTGTTCTTTGTGGTTTTGTTAACACAAGTGATGGTACGAAGTTAGTTTTTAGCATATCACCAAATGGGTGGCCATGTTTAACTGGAAATAACTGCTTAATATCACCTACCAGAACGATTTTGGCTTCTTTGGGAATGACTTGAAGTAAATTCAAAAACAGAAGTGAATCAACCATTCCGGCTTCATCAATTATGAATAATTTCTTATTCACCTTTGTTTGATTAAGAGAGCCATCTTTATGATGTTGTCTTGCGATCATCATATGTATGGTTTCAGCTTCTAAACCTGTTGCTTCAGCGAGACGATCTTTAGCTTTACCGGTTGGCGCAAGTAAAACTATATCTTCATTTTTTAAGTAGTCATGGCTTTTTACGTTTGAAATTAAAGATTTTACTGTAGTTGTCTTACCAGTCCCTGCGCCACCACTAACAACTAAAAGTTTATTCTGTATAATTTGAAGTGAAGCCGAACGTTGTTCTTTTGTAAGATAATCTTCAAAAAATAATCTCGATTCATCAACATGGGTTGAGTTCGTAAGACTCATACGTTCTTTGATTTCTTGGATAATCGCTCTTTCAATTTCATAATCCCGCCTATCTGAGATTATAAGGCCATTACTTAATGATTCTGTTTGTATTAAAGACCCGTAGGATAAAGTGCGTTCTAGGAGCTTACTAGCCGTTTCATAATCAAAAAAACCTAGAGAATATGCGTTATCTATTAATTGGTCTTTATTAATTGCAGTGTGGCCATCAAGGTGACTTTCATAAATCAAAGATGAAAATATCCAGTAGGCCCTGTTATTTTCTTGCTGAGGGGTTCTTTGAACCCCATTAAGCATATTTGATACGTTATCAATAGCATTTACGACAGCTTTAACGCTCCCATAAGACCTTCCCTGACCAGAAAACTTCACTTTTAGATCATGGCCTCGACAAAAATACCATGGTGAGTCGTGTAAGTGATTAAGTAATTTCTCTTGATAAGAGATAACTAATCGTTTTGCAGAATTCTGTTCTATTGAATTAGCAATTAATGCCGAATAACCTTCCATCATCGCTTGGTATTTAGGTGCTTCATTTATAAATCTGACCATAGGGGGAAGACCTAGCCCTGACTCTACGCCTTTCTTCAAAAATCCATTCTTGTCACTTATTGCAATTGCAAATAGTTCATCACCAAATAACTTAAAAATATCTTTTGTAGCAGGATCCCCAAAATTTTTGGTCCCTATCACATCATTAATAAATGAGTTCAATAAATTCAATTTTGTATTTTTTACGGCCGTTGGTGTAAAATTTGAAGGTGTACAAACATTATTTTCTTCATTTAAAATGACTGTAGATGTAAATATATCTCCCTCCTTTAAGCTATCAGTGTTATTTGGAACACTCAAAGTTAACCACTTGCTTCCTATCGCCTCTGCAAGTAAAGCGCTATGATGGCTTTGCGGTTTATTATCTTTTTTTGCGTCCAATAGAGTAATCAACACTTCTTTATTGTTATTTAACGTATTTGATTGAGTTGGTCGTTGAACTTTACGAACAATAGCGTTGATGCTAAATTCTCTAGGATATTTGTTACTTGAGATCATTATAGTGAATTCTTCTTATAAATTTAGCTTATATTTTATCATAATTTTTGCTTTTAGTATTTCATTTACAGCTAAGGCTAGTGAAAAGTATGGATATATTTTGCCTGATGGAGTCCCAATCAATTTTGACTTCGAGCTTAAAAGCGTAGAGTCATCTAATACAGTGATAGGTGTATTTAAAGGGCAAGACATTCATTTAGAATTACTGAAAAGGGCAGGATTGACGAGTAACAATTATGGTAAAGTTAGTAAAGATGATATTCTTATAAGGATACACATAGCAGGTAGTCCTTCTGTAAAGTTGACAAAAAAAGATAAGAATAGTATTCTAAATAATATTAAAAGTGGTCTCTATGAATTAACTTGTTATAGAGTTTATTCTATGGACATAAAGAGCAGTATGCCAGTATGCTCAGCTCTATCAAAGCTTGATAAACAAAACATAATTCAACAATTAAATATATCTATTGATAAATATCTGCCATTAGATTACAGCTATATTAATGATATCAATTATTTAGTTAAAGATTTGAAGAAAATGGAACAACACATGATCATGAACAAGTTCATGTAATGTCTGATAGGAAACCCGATGTTTTTAAAACGAAATATAGTAGAAAAGAAACCTGTTCATAATAACAGGATGACTGACAACCCATTCCTAGATCGAATTCTACAAAATAGAGGGGTAACAGATGCTAGTGCTATTCAATACGATATTAAAAACATTCTTTCGCCATGGGGTTTGAAAGACATACATGAAGCCGTTGATTGTATTATTAAGCACATTAAACTTAATTCTAAAATTGTTATAGTTGGTGACTATGATTGTGACGGAGCAACGTCGTCATCAATTGCTGTGGAAGGTTTAGAAATGTGCGGCGCCAAAAATGTAGAATATGTTGTTCCAGATCGCCAAAAGCATGGCTATGGTCTAACACCATCGATCGTTAATGACTTAAAGCATTTAGAGCCTGATTTAATCATAACTGTAGATAACGGCATCTCTAGCATTGAAGGAGCTCTTGCTGTAAAGGCTATTAACTGTGAAATAGTTATAACTGACCACCATTTAGCGCCTGATGGGCCTCTACCTGAAGCTGAAGCAATTGTTAATCCAAACAGAAAAGATTGTGAGTTTGAATCAAAGAATATCGCTGGTTGCGGTGTTATTTTTTACGTCATAATGGCCCTCAGATCTAAAATGAGAGATCAAGGTGACTTTAACCTTCTCGGTATACCAAATCCAAATATTAAAAGCTTAATGGACCTTTTAGCGCTTGGTACTGTTGCTGACCTTGTAACATTAGATGAAAACAACCGTAATTTAGTATCTATTGGTTTAGATATTATTCGTCGCGGTGCTGCAAGACCCGGTATAATGGCTTTAATTAGCGTATCAGGTAAGGATCACAAATTACTCACGGCGACTGATTTTGGCTTTGCTTTAGCGCCTAGAATTAACGCAGCTGGTCGAATGTCAGATATGTCAATTGGTATTAATTGCCTCCTATCACGAAATTACGAAGAAGCGCTTCAGTACGCGAGGGAACTTAATCAGTTAAATATTGATCGTAAAGAAACACAAAAATCAATGATGGAGCAAGCAGAAGAGGCGACTAATATTGAAAGTGATAAGGATGGAATTGTTGTATTTGATGAGTCATGGCATGAAGGTGTAATTGGTATCTTAGCATCCCAAATCAAAGAAAAACTCAATCGCCCGGTCATATGTTTTACTACTTGTGAGCCTGAAGATGGGAGAAACCTCGTTAAAGGTTCAGCAAGAAGCGTTAAGGGAACTCATTTAAAGCACTTACTTGCTGAAATTGATGTAAAACATCCGCATATTATTAAAAAGTTTGGTGGACATGCAATGGCTGCTGGATTAAGTATTTATCAGGAGCACTTAGATGAGTTCTGTGATGTTTTCAATAAATATGTTTCGGAGAGTTTAATCGATGAAGTCCGAAGCGGCGTATTCTCGACTGATATAGATGAACCACCTGTTCGAGCTTTAACCTTGAGAAATGCAAAAGTTATAGAGTCTTTTGGTCCTTGGGGACAAAATTTTGAGTTACCAATATTCTCAGGAACATTTGATATTATCGGCTGGAAGATTGTTGGCGAAAAGCATCTTAAAGTAAATCTTAGAAAAGAGGGTGCAGAATTTGAAGGTATAGCATTCAACTGCATTGATGAGAACGAGGGTACTAATCCTTTTACTGGCCGTGTAAAAATTATTTTCAAGCTGGATGTTAATAGATTTAGGGATGAAAAATTACAGTTCCTTATTGATTACATTGAGTTGGTTGATACAGAAATTGCCACAAATTCTAATATTGAGAGATCCTTCACTAAAGAGGGGGCCGGAAAGACCTCTAGAAATCTTACTGATGCTTGCAAGTTATTTCAGAGATAAATAAAATTACTCATAAATAATAAGAATAATTTAAGGTTATTTATGAGTAATATGTTAATTGTTTGCGGCAGACCGTTTGCCGGTAAGAAGGTGTATGCAAGAAGGGTAGCTGGCGAATTCAATGAACAATTTAAACTCATTGAACCCAAACGTAAGCGCGGAACAGATAAGCTCTCTGTATTAAACTTTTATTCAAAATCAAATAAACATGAGATGTATTTTGCTATAACTGATGTAACAGAAGTTATTAATTCTGAAAAAATACCTGTTTTATATTTAAATCATGAAAACTTAAATGAAATACTAACATTTGCTGAAGATTGGGACTGCACTGTTCGTACAATTTTTGTTGATACTGACATAAAGACAAGTTTAGAGCGATTTTTTGAAACCAAAAAAGATGAAAAGATAACTGAAAAAAAGGCCGGTTTATTAGCAGAAGAAATCACGAACTTTATCGAAAATGAAAAGAATACTAAATATGACATGGTATATGACATGGTCATTAAGGCTAAAAATGTTGAAAAAGCAGGGGTAAAGAAGGTCCCTAATTTATTTTCGCCATCAGCAAAGTTTGAAAGTGCTTTATTAACCAAGCGGACAGAGTCTAAAGCCAAATCATTGTCATCCCTTGGTCTAAAAACAGTAATTTATAACCAACTCAAGTCATATGGGTACTTAACAGAGTGTACTAAGAAAGCATTAATTGCATGCATTAGTAACACAGTGGAAACATATTGTTGTCGAATTGATGAGGTGATCTAATGTTAGGTGATAGTAAGTTCAACTTGGTAGCAAATGCCGCCCACAGGCTCGCTGTAGATGATGTTTATTTGAATTTAAAAGAGTCATATCCAGACGATTTAATTCCGACTGATATTGGAACTGGCGATAGTGTACTTCACCGTTTAGCAAAAGATGATGTTGATCCCGATATATTCTTAAGGTTATTAGAATATAGTGAAATGGGAAATCTAGAAACCCATACAAACACAAAAGGTGAAACTGTACTTGATATCCTCATTAAAAAGCACATGCAAAATCACTTAACTCTTCTAAGTAAAGAAAATATCATCTCATTAGCTGAATACAAATCAAAGTCATATAATGCACTACATATTGCAGCCAAAAAAGATAATCCTAAATTTATGAAGTTCTTGTTATTTCAAGGCGTGAATGCAAATGAAAAAGATATTCGCGGAAACACTCCTCTTCATGTTGCAAGAAGATATGCTTGTCATTTGAATGCGGATATTATTGAACAGTATAGTCTTGATAAAGACGTACTAAAACCAAAGAAAAAAGATAACGAAAATCAAACCGAGGGATTAACCCCATGATTAAGAAATTTATGTTAAGTTTATCACTACTCAGTTCGATATCAGTTTGTGCTGAAGTGACTACTGACCCAATCACTTATGATCAATATATCAATTATTCAACATTAAGTGAAAACATGCCAGTTCAATTAGATTTAATGAACCAAATAATTCAGTATGCTGGTGGAATTGAAAAAATTAAACTTTTAGCTAAAAAGTCAGATGATAAAGCATCCTTTGTTTTAGGTAATTTATATTTGCAAGGTAAATCATTTCCGAAAGATATTGAAAAAGGAATTGAGATTTTGGAGAACGCCAGTGATGGTGAATACTCTTCATTTAGTCTAGGTCTTCATTATCTTGATGCTAATGATGAATTTAGATACAGCACAGAAGTAAAAAAATATGGAGCAGATCTAATTTATCATTCGGCATCATTAGGTTTAGAAGAGGCTGAATACATAGCGGCTCAACTATTGATCGAAGGTAAGTATCTGGAGCGAGATAGAGATATTGCTATCATGCTTCTAAACTCTGCGTCATCAAAGGGCTATACACCAGCCATTTCATTACTAGCGAGCATTAGAAACACACATCAAGAACTATATGACGATTACGATCATGTTCAAGCTAGAGCTAATGAGGGATACATCCCGGCTATAATTAAATTAGCGGGTTATTATATCCATGGATGGAAGGTTCAGGAAGACAGAGAGAAAGGTATTCGTTTGCTTGAATATGCGAAAGCTCAGGGCTCTGAGGATGCAAGTTTAAAGCTTTCCAAACTTACCTACCATTAAAGTCATACTTGGCCATAGAACAAATTCTATGGCCATTTTTTTATTTAGATAATTGAAAGCAACTTAAATCACGACGAATAGTTATTGCATTACCTACAACACGAGAGAATGAGTGTATGGTACTTGCTATTTCATTACCTGAGGAACTTCCACTTTCTATTCTTGCTGTACGTACACCTACGTAACTGGCCAAGAAAGACCATGATTTGTTTAGGTCGATGGTTGGATCTCTGTGGCACGAAGCATCTATGAACTGTTTCATTACCTTTGAAGGGGGATTAACTACCCCTTCTTTTGAGAATGGCATCAAGTCTTTATCACACTTACTTATACCTTTGGGACCAAAAAAGATTTTCTGACACGGTATAATATCAAATGAAACATTAGCTATATTAGAAGCAGACATAAGCTTGTTCAATTCATACTTAGAAAACTGTTCCCATACCTGATCTAAGGTATAGACTTGTTTATTTTTGTAGTCATAACCCATTGAGTATTTAGCACAGTGCTTTAATAAAACGTTTTCACCGACTCTAACTCTTATTAAAGCCATTCCGTAGCGGCCATTTACTTGGTATTTTGACACTAAGTTTTCAATAATATTTCGAAGTAATTGAGCATCAAAATATTGAGGAAACAAATTCTCTTGAATCTCTTTATGCTTAATAATTATTGAAGCATATCGCTTTTCACGAGCGTGAAAAATTCTTTCAGCCTCTTTTGCTAACATTGTTTCACGATCTAAAGGGTTAATGGCAGGACTATTTTTTATTTCATGAAAGTTACTTAAAAGGCGACTAACTGCCTGAAATGATTTGTCAGGACTTGTATTTGGGTAAACATAGTTAACTTCAAGATAACCAATACCTAAACCCGGTGTAGGCTCTTCGTTGTCTGGGCGAAGAATAGATGCCCATTTAGCATGATAAGTTGGGAAACTATGCCCCTTATGCATTGAATTATCTACTTGAGTTACTTGTTCACATAACAAAATACCGAAAGGTGAATTTTTAGAGTTTTTTGGATCAGCTATACAAGAGAATAATGCGCGTCTATTTGTTTTGGCAAATTCAGAGATAAGAGGAATCGTATACGAAGAACTTTGCTGTGATTTCAATACGGTATTTTCATTAGGTAAGATATGAATCTTGACCAATCGGTCCCGAACATCACGTGCAATCATGTAGCTCTGTTTATAATCTTCTTCCACTACATATCTTGCAGGAAATACGGCCATACCTGTTAGTTCTGTCATCATAGGTTCCTTACTTACAATTTTTAGTCAAGCGTACCATAAATATCTTTATTTGTAAATAACTATGAAAACCCGAATGGATTTTTAGTATCTTTTTTTATAGAAAAATGTGATTCTTTAAGTTGTATTTTTCTGTTCATTGCTTGGCCAGAAAAAACATATTCTTTAGCTGCTGTAGAAATGGCATCCATGACTGTTTGAACGAGTTCTCGAACTGGAGACGATAGTAACTTTTCTCTAATTGCAGAAGGTATTTTTAGTTCAATAAAGTTAGACCAATTATAAGTTTGATCACTTTTGATATCTTCAAGAATTGAGTCAAGAATGATATTAACCTCATCCTTAGTTGGAGTAGGAATTTCAAACAACTTAAATCTATCTTGAATACTATTAGGTATTAAATTGATTTCGTTTACCGCAGCCGCCCAGTTCAAATGAGATGCATTAAGCTCAAAACCTAAAAAGTCGTCTTTGAACTTTGCAGATGTTTCAGGCGTTAAGAGTGTATGCAAAGGACCAAATTGGTTACTTTCAGAACTTGCAGACATTTTATCCATTTCATCTACAAAAATAATGCCATTGGCAATACTACTATCAGTCAAAAATTCAGCAACGGCACCTTTCTTTGCGGCTTTATAAGATGGGTTGATCCCCGCGATGGAATAACTAGAACTAACACTTCCACCATCAATAAGCTTTAAATCTAAAGATAGAATTTTAGCAACTTCTCTTATAAACCTAGATTTACCAAGTCCCGGAGCTCCGTACATTAAAATAGGTCTAAATTGCACGGCCATTGAGTCGGTAAATGAGGCTAATGATAGTTCTGAAGTTAAATAATCAATGACTTCCTTAAAGTTAGGAAACTTTAATGATAGTTTGTCGAGCTCATGTATTTTTGGTAGTTGAATACATGAACGACTCTTTACCACAGGGTTTGCTTCGATAAAATTAGATAAAGAAGTGAATTGATCACTTTTCTGATCTTTAATTTTATCCAAGTCTGAATTTAACTTGTCAGCATCATAAAGCAAAACCTGATTAGAATTCATATTCGATTTTTCTGACAAAATCTTTAGACATGAACGATCATCTTTATTCATTGCTATATCAATCGGAAGATTACCTTCTGCGTTACGTATCTTTGTACTTGCACCATTATCAATTAGCAACTCTACCAAACGTTCATTAGAATACTCTACTGCTATATGCAATGGTGTATCACCACAAGAATCTTGCTCGTTAATGTATGAAGTAATATCAAAGTTTGAATTCAAAAACACTTCTAAGATAAAGTAATTATCACTACTTACTGCATGATGCAGTGGTGTTAGTCCTGATTCATCTCTTAAGCGGAAATCTTCGGGTTTTATTAAAGCATCTTTTAATGCATCCTCTAAAAGAAGATATGCTGAATTTGTAACCTTTTGAGAAACTATATGCAAAATAGATAAGCCGATATCCGGGATAATTCGAGTCATGTCTAATTTGTGCTTTCGAATTATCTCATACAAATCAACAGAAGTAATTTCTAGGCTTAAGTGAGCCAATAAAGAGTAATAAGCAGAGTTAATATCTTCGTTCTTTTTAGAGTTATCCATACAGCATTCTCTGTTTCATTTCTAAACCATAACATATGGATGAATTATCAATCCTTTAAAATCTATTTTCTATTAAAATCACATTTTTATTTCATGTATTGATGTCGTGTATTTGTGACGTTTGTGGTATAATTCAATAATAAGATAATTTCTATTTAGGTAAGTCATGCTTCTCAAAGATTTTAAAGGACAAAAAGTAAAGTTCACAATCATCAAAGACCAATACAGCGATAATATCGAAGAAGGTTACAAAGAGATGTCATGGGATGATTTCAAAACTTTGATGTCTAGATCAAAAGGGCTCTATAAAAAAGATGAATCAGAGCAGCTCATACCAGTAATTTGGAAGCCTCGAAATGAGTGGGCCAAAGATGATGACTTATCACTAACTAACGCAAAAAAAACGTACCGTAATAGTCTCAATATTACTCATATAACGACAGCATTTTTAGACTTAGATGAAGAAGGTTCATTAGAGCAGGCAAAACAAAAATTTCAAGGGTTTGATTATCTGATACATAGTACTTTTTCAGGTAAGCATAGAATGGCCATCAGACTCGAAAAGCCTATTAGAAGTGATGTTTGGGAAAACTGTTTCATTCATCTTATGGCTGGCGTTAATGGTGATGCTAACTGTAAAAATATATCACGTGGATACTTAATGCCCAGTCATGATCTTAACACAGGCTTTAAGCCTGAGTTTGAGGTGAATGAAGGTAGAGCCTTAACGTATGATGATATAATTTCACTTGGTAAGAGAAACCTTTCTTCTAAAGATATACAAATGCTCGAAAAGCTTGATGAGAGAGCTAAAAATGGTGATAGCAATATCATAAAAAGACATTTCTCTTTACAAGTTATGGATTATTCAAAATACAATGGAGATGCTTTGTCATACGAACAGTTTAAAAGGCGTAGAGCAAAACAAATCGAAGATTGTATAACAGACCCATTAAGTCGTGGAGCGGTAAAAGGTGAAAGGCATGCTTTTGCTTTAAAGGTAATCCAATCAGAAGTTTTAAGGTTTAAAGAGAATACAGATTTCTATAGGACGATTCAGTTTTTATTTAGAGTTACACAGGAGTTGGATACAAGGCCACTTTCATTTGGCAATACAGCCGATGAAATTCCCGGCATAATTGAGAATTCACTGTTACGCTCTGGAATTGATAAAGAAACTCTAAAAGACCCGACATTTTTGCGAAACGCGAAGATTCAAATCAGAAAGGGATTAGATTTCAGCTTAAAATCAGAAGACACAGGTGTGTGGGATTTTCCTGACTTTACAATGGAAAAAAGAGGATATTCAACTGAACCTCATTTACTACTGAAAAGATATGCTTCAATGGTTGATAAATATCGAGTAGAAATGCATGAAAAAAGCGCAACGGCGACTGATGTAAGAAGTCTATCGCTACAACTTTTTCAAGAACATATTGCAAAACCTATTATTCAAAACGAGCTTAAATCAAACACGAACGCATCTTTTGTATCAATTGGCAGGTTTTTAGCTTATAGCTTAAAAAACTTAAGGGTATGTGTCGAAAAAGATAGGAAAAATGTTTTTGAAAGTATGAGTAACGCTTATTCAAACGGACTATCTGCCAGTAATTTATCAGATAGTGTAATAGGGAAAAGCGTAAGTGCAGATGAAATTAAGGCCGACTTCACGAAATCATATTTGATCGAGCTTGCTTCAGATTTTGGCGGAATAGCGTTATCTAACAAAAGAAATCAGACAAGAACGAATAACTATAATAGTAGAGAGCCTTAAAATCCAATATTACAAAAAAATAATGATGAAAAATTCTATAGCAACATGAAATGAGCTAATTGTGAAATTAAGTTGCTTTACCTAAACCAATATTTATTTATGAGAGGTACTAATGAAGAGTTCAACCATAGTTACAACAAAGACAGCCATGAAAGGTGGTAAGTTTAATGACAACGGTTTTACTGGCCCTTAAATCAACTTTTTAAGTATGTTAAGTGTAAAACTAAAAAAGTCAGCTACTTGCTGACTTTTTGTTATGCAAAAGTATCAAATAAAGTTATTAATACGTTTCGGCATTAGGCTTTAAAGTTCTACTCTTCACCTTCTGGGCGCTTAGGAGGGAAAATTAGACCTGAACCGCCACCACGGCCACCTGAGATAGTTTTTAATACGTCTTTACTTTGTAGTTCTTTTTTCATGATAAAAATCCTGTTTAAAACAATTAAATAAAAAATTTAATTGCTATAATTAAAGTTAAGCATACTACATCATTTCTTTTTCGTTAAACATAACAAATTCCAAATATGCATCTTACAAGGAAAGAAATTTCTCTTGTAAGGTTAATTTAAATTATCTTTCCTAGTAGAGCTATCAAAAATATTGTGATAATTATCTCATATTAGGATTTTATCTGCCGAACTATAGCTAACATTGTAAATTGATACCGGCGCATCTATTCCTTTTAGTTCAAATTTGCCCTTATCTATAAATACATATCGAGTTTTAGCGATGTCTTTAATTTCGTGAGATACTGCAATTTCGGTTGGGCTTGCTAGTTGCTCGAGCCTAGATGCTCTATTAACTGAATCCCCAATTGCCGTGTAATTGATTTGAGAAACAGAGCCAAAATTTCCCACAGTAGCTTCACCGTAATGAATACCGATTCTTATCTGCAAGCTCTTATTCAAACCTAAACTTTCCCATTTTTGATTTAAAGTGTTCATCTGGTTCTGCATTTCTATGGACATGTTTATTGCAGAACATACGTCAGAAAATCTGCCATTTGAATGCGGATCTCCAAAGAAAATCATAATACCATCACCCATAAACTTATCCACCGTTCCTCCGTACTTTAAGGCGATATCAGACATTGTGGATAGATAATCATTTAAGTAAAATGCAAGCTCATTAGGTTCAGTTTTTTCTGACATGGATGTAAATCCAACAATATCAGAGAAAACGATTGCTAATGGTTTTCGGGTATAACCTTTAATCTCTTGAGATTCATCAGAAAGTATTTGATTAACAATCTTAGGTGAAAGGTATTTAGAAATAGTTTTTACCCATGCTGAGTTTTTGCTGTATAGCTCCTTGAGTTCCTCACGATTTCTCTTTATTGATGAAACGTTCTTATAAGCATTGCCAGCTGAGTTAAACATAAATACAAGGGCTGAGGTCAATGCTATAATTAAAAGCTGGAATGGGGCTCTTTCTATTAAAATGACAGGTTCATGGTAAAGTACTAGAATGCCTACTATTGCAATAATCAATAAGCTAACTCCCCATCCAGAGAGGCCTAAATGTACTAGTGATTGGTATGAAATTAGCAATAGAAAGATGCCTGAGATTGTTAGCTCAAAAGATAGTCCATTAACAATAAAAGGAAACGCAGTTGCATTAATACAAACTCCTAACCACAGTTCATTGAAGCTCGTATGCTTTCTAAAAAATGACATCATTATCTCCACAAAGTGTGGATAAAAAGATATAATAACAAGACAATAAAGAGGGATGTCTGGCATTGTGTCAGTGATCATACCTACAATAAAAATACTGCCAATGTAGATAGATAAGATAATATTCTCTTGGTAGAAGCTATGTTTATAATTATCAAAATAAGACACGTTATGACAACCTTTAAAAGAATTCACATTAGTGATGCAAAAAAAGCTTTAGAACATTACAAGGAAAAAGGATGCCCAAAAGATGGCGAACCTTTCGAAGCAGTAATGACTCAGATAATCATAAACAGAATCAATAATATAAAAGATTCCACCACGATTGAACTTAATGCTGAGCAATTCGATTCATTTAAAAAAATACTCAGTCCATAAGTAGCTTAACTAAAAATACTTAAAATATAATTCTGACCAAAAAAAAGGTAACTGTCCATATAAAACTTAAAATTATCTAACTCAATTCTTGGGTAAATTACACACCATATGGCGACTGTGATGGTTATATTGGATGTTGTAGGTGAGACACTTCGGATGTCGCGAGTTAATGACAAGGCAAAAAATATTATCATTAATAATGAAGCCGCTGAAAATATCCCGGCCACCTTTGGTGAAACAACATTACCGATAGCTAACTTCACCTGTAACGTTAAGAAAATGACTAGAATTGAACAAAAAACGCTCTTAATGAAGATTCTAACTATACTCATGACGATGTACCTGTTTTGGTTATTTATATAATCTCAAAGATACTTTACATAGCATCTCTTATCAAATAATATCCTCACAAATTATAGTGAGGTACTTATGCTTTCAATCGTAAAACAAATTATCAACATAAAGAACAAAATTAATATCAAAGCCTACACAAAACAGGCAAAGAATGTAATTGAACACATTAAAGATATTACACAAAAAAGCGACCAAGAATTGAAAAATTCTTTAAGTAAGACAAATAATGTCAATAATGAGCTTCTTGTTGCGTTGCTGTGTGAAGTGGCAACACGTTCTTTAAGAATGACGCCTTATCCAAATCAAATAAAAGCAATTATGGCATTAATCGATGGAAAGTTTATTGAAATGGAAACTGGTGAAGGCAAGACATTAGTTTTCTCATTAGCATCAGCTGCTCTTGCCATTAAAGAAAGAAAAGTAGTCATATCTTCAGCAAATGAATACCTAAGCGAAAGAGACTACAATTTCAATAAGCCGTTTTTTGACTTCCTAGGTCTGGATACTTCATTAATAAAACACAATCACACTCACGAAGAAAAATCTAAATCCTATGTTTCAGATATTATTTTTTGTGACCTCTCAGAAATTGCGATGGATTATTTACGTTCTGCAATGGCTAAAAGTGTAGATACTTTTATTGATATTAAGACAGATGTTTTACTTATTGATGAAGCCGACAGTGTTTTGCTTGATAAAGCAATTAATGCGATTACAGTATCAAAGCCTGTAGATTTGGATATTGAGTCAATGATGAATGCGTTAGCGTTCGTAAAGGACCTTAATGTTTTTACAAATGCAGAGCAAGAGTTAGATATTTCAAACACAGATTATGATGCTGTTATATATTCAATTAGTAACGAACTTGTAATTTCAGACGCGACTTACTCTAAGTACGAAAACTATTTAATTTCAAAATCTATCATCACGGATGACTTTGAACTTTATAACGCGATTAATCTAATGAAAGTTGTAGCACTTGAATCTGCTATCAGAGCAATGTATGAATACCAAAACGGTAAGCATTATATTGTACACAAAAATAGTGTGGTTCCTCTAGACAGGGACAGTGGTCGTGCTGCCTTTGGTAAGTTTTATAATAGCGGTGTACAACAAATGCTTGAAATTAAAGAAAAGGCTAATGTTACAGAAGAGCATGCGCCGCTAGCTTCGATTTCTGTTCAACGCTTTGTGTCTCTCTTTAACATGGTACTAGGCATGTCTGGCACATTAGTAGAAGACCGAGAAGAGCTTGCGAACTTGTATGGAGCCGATATAGTTGTAATCGAAAGAAATAAACCATTATTAAGAAATGATGTGGGCGACTTATTGTTTGTAGATAAAAAGAGTAAGTTAAAGCATACTATTGAAATGATCCTAGAAGCACATAAAAAAGGTCAACCTGTATTAGTAAGTGCAAGAAGCGAAGGTGAAGCTAATGAAATAGCAAGTTCACTCGATTCGTTGATGATTTCATTTAATCAAATAAAAAGTTCTGATCCATTAAATGAATCACAGATTGTCAAAAAAGCAGGCATGCTAGGCGCAATTACAATTTCAACAAGCATTACTGGTAGAGGTACTGACATCATTCTTGGTGGTACTGAAAAAGTAGACCAACAAAAAGTGATTGATGCTGGTGGCTTATTGGTAATTGGTTACGGAAGGCAGTATTTGGCTAAACTCGACAGACAGCTAATTGGTCGTTCGGGTAGACAAGGTGATGTAGGAAAGACAGTTATTATCAGCTCTCTCGACGATGAAATTTTGGCACCGTACAAAGCCTCTTCTATTAAGAAGCTATTAATTGACGCCGGTGTGAATGTAAATTTACCTATCCAGAACAAAGGGATCTCTAAGTCACTTACAATAGCCCAAAAAAGAGCTCACTCAGAAGCGGTTAAAAGTAGAAAATTGTTATTTTCGATGCTGTCTGAAATGGAGTCACAGAGGGACATAGTGTTCGACATCAGAAAGCAACTTCTTCTTTCTTCTGATGAAGAGTTTAGTATCTACTTAAGTTCAGTTGCCGGAAAGTCTTTAACAGTGGATGAGGCCGTAGAACTTCGTGATACAGCACTATGTATTTTTGATAGTGCATATGAAGATTATCGATTGAAAGTTAAGGATATTATGTCAAATATAGGATTGAGAGGGGCTGTAGTAAATAACATGGGTGTCGAAGTAAAGAAAGAGTTGTTTAGAACCTTCGAAATATTCTTGAACTTATACGATGAAGATATTCGTAATCACTGTCTGTAAATTTTAGGGGGTAGCATGAAGCTATACATGATTTTACCGTTAATAGCATTAACGAGCTTTTCGTCTTACTCATTTATTCAAAAAAGTGTACCGCCAGAGTATAAATCTGGCGTAGAACTCACAGAGTACAAAGCAAGCTTTATAAACTTCTCTAAGTTTGCTTTGGGCAATAGTATGAGATTTATTGATATCAATAGAACCCGCTTAATTTCAATAAGTGAAAAAGATAGTTTATCAATCTCGGATAGAGATTACATTAAATCGATGTCGGAAAAGTACGGTCTAGAAAATGCAGACATCAAAGAACTATTAGAGCGTGTAAACCTAATTCCACTAGGTATGGCAACTGGGTTAATAATTCACAAAACAACGTGGGGAACTAACTCTGTTTTGATGGACCTAAATAACCCATTTGGTGTGGAATTAAATGGCCAACTCAAACAATACAAGTCTATTGAGGATGGTATCGAAGCATATATTGAACTTCTAAATACGAGTCCAGACTACAAGAGTTTTAGAGATGCAAGAGCACAGCTGATGAAACAGAATGACTCATTAAAGACTGAAAAATTATTGCACTTAATTATTGATAAAAACTCAACCGATTACAAAGAAGTTCTATCAATAATTTCTAATGAAAATCTTTTATATTTGGATTGAGAATATGTATCAATTTTTCAATGATTTACGTGAGATGTCATTTCTGTACCCAATATCTTTTAGTATATATTTCTTTTTGATGGGTAGCTGTATCGGAAGTCTTTTAAATTTTCTGATATACAGAATGAAAACGAGTGCTGGTGTGCTTACCCTAAGATCAGGTTGTGACTACTGTCATACCCCGATACCCATTTGGTATAATGTACCTGTAGCAGGGTATTTAATTTTGCGTGGTAAAACAGCATGTTGCAGTAAGAGGCTGGATAAGTCACACTTATATTTAGAGGTTGTGAATGGTATGCTTTACGGTGTGCCTGTGCTTATATGGGGGCTATCAAATAATGTATTACTATACTTTTGTATTTCCACAATAGTCTCTATATTAATTAGCTGGGTGTTCTTTCAGCCTCAAAAAAAATGACAATTATATCTGATTCGATTGGAGTTTTTTCAATCGATCAGATATAATAGGCTGCGCAAACATGAGGAAATTAGGTTAGTTTCGTGACATCAGATTTAATAACAGAACGCACTGTAAAAGAGATGAAGGTTTCTCTCGCCCAGCTTTTAAAAGGTTTGGAAGGAGAGTACCCATCAATTGACGGTCGAATTAACCGAATGCTTACTGAAATTAATAAATCAGAAGCTACATTTGTGTTTTCTCAGGCGGTTAGTGCGTTTGTTAAAGTTAGAAAGTCAGAAGCCTTGAAAGAAACGGGCCGAATTTCTGATGAATTTAAAAAGTGTCTTGGTAAATTAAAAACTATTAACTTAGACTACATTGATCCTAATAGTAGAGATGCAATAGATCAAAGCATTAAATTACTTTCTGAACAAGAAAGCGATGTTACTTTAATCCTAGAATCAATGACTAAGGCGCTTAACTCTCTTAGTCGTGAGAGTGAGAGTGCAAGGCAGAAGTCTAAACAAATAATCGGCGATGACCACGATCATTTAAAGCACAATGGCGGAAATATAGTCGCGGCAGATGTCCAATCTGCATCCCTAAGGCTTGGCAGAGACCTGAAGAGCATATGTAATGCTTTGATAAATACTTACCCAACAGATAAAACGGTTAGGAACCTTCATTCACGAATTCAAGAAGTGGGCGGCAAAGCAAATACGTTTTTCACATCCCTTGAAATTATGGGCGAATTGTCTAATTATTTGAAGTCAATAATTAGCCGTTCAGGCCTGCATACACAGGAGATGCTTGCGTCTATTCAAGAGCAAGTTTTGGAGATGTGTAGCCAATCAGCTGCACTACAAGAATTATCTATTCATTCCAGTAATAATACCGACACAATGCAGGATGATGTTACCAAAAAATTAGAGACTCTAAGATTAAGAGCTAAACAATGTAAAAGCGTCGAAGAGAGTCATGCTTTACTTTCAGAGTCGATTGATAGCGTTAATGAATTAATTGAACAGTATGTTAATGTTCAACAAAAGGTTAATTTATCAAATAGAAACAAAATTAACTCGCTTAATAATGAGTTGAATACAGCTGTTGGCAAAATCAAAAAACTGAATACACAGATCAGTACAGCAAGCGATGAATTACTAATTGATGAACTAACTAAGGTCGGTAACAGAAAGGGTTACACTCGGAGATTGGAATCAGAAATTAAACGCTTGAAGTCAAATAATATCAACACCTTAGCTCTTGTTATCTTTGATATTGATAACTTCAAAAGCGTAAATGACAATTTTGGCCATGTTATTGGCGATAAGGTAATTAGCCGCGTCGCTGATATAACCGTCAATATGATTCCAAAGTCATGCTATTTTGCTCGTTATGGCGGGGAAGAGTTCGTTCTGATATGTCCTGATATTACTAACAAAGTAGCGGCAAGTTTGGCCCATAAAATTAAAAACCAAATTGCATCTAGAGAGTTTAAGTTAAAAGGCAGAGATGAGCCAATCAAGATAACAATATCTGCTGGTGTGTCACAGTTCTCAAGTAATCTTGATTACCCGTCAAAAGTATTTGAAGATGCTGATAGGGCGCTTTATATGGCTAAAAATAGAGGTCGAGATAAAGTTGTTGTCTGCTTAGATCAGCAATTTCTAACGTTAAAAGATAATTAAATAAGGTATTTATATGTTAAATTCACGTTTTTTTTCTGTATGTTTGTTGTTTTTTACAGTTCTATTTTCTACAAATTCATTTTCATCTCAAAGCGTCGAAGTAGCTTCTGAACTCTACAATTATAAAACAAAACAATCTGAAAACGTCAATTTTGAAGGATTAACTAAGGAACAGGCACTAAATTATTTACCTAGTGGCAAATTAATCGAAGAGTTGTTTGATACACATTTATTAGAAAATGAAAATATTTCTTTGGCGCTTCTAAATACATTAATTGACATTCAGAAAGCTAAAAATAAAAATGATCAGGTTGAGATGTTTAGCTTCATTAAAATGAAAAAGGTGTATGTAGATGTATCTAAGTTGAATGAAAAGTCTGCACTTGAGTTTTTGCCACAATCTGACTCTATTCAAGACTTATTTCGTTTTCACCTAAAGCAAACTAAATCTGTTATGAAAGCTTTAAATTTAACGTATAAAGATGCAATGAGTGTATTAAACGAAGTGAACTCGAAATAAAAACAGACTTTTCATTAAGCTTATTCATTTGAAACCCTAAACGCCAGAATTTATCAATTCTGGCGTTTAGGGTTTATTAAGGTATTAAAGTAATTCACCTTTGATATTACGGAAGAATCCAAAGATGTGCAGATTAGTGGTAAGCTTATCTTTTGAAATGCAAGCTAATAGTTTGATGCCCTTCCAAATCATTATTTGATACGTATTTAGAGTACTTAAAGTTTTTTTCAGCATCTCTAATTTCTGATTGAGTTAAGCCTTCAATATAGCTTTTTTTGATTGCATCTTCGAAATATGATTTGATTAGCTCATATTCTGAGTTACTAATTTCTGTTTGAGTAAAGTCATTATTAGATATGCTATAAATTTTACTATTAGAGGCGGGGTAGAACCCTAACTTATCTACTGTATAATCGAAGTATGGATTTAGTTCACCTTCATATTTAATCATTTCCGAATAATCAACAGTCTCACTGTCCACATCCAGAGTGTATGTGATTTCAATTTTCAAGGCGTCTTTTCCATTAAACAGTCTTACATTATTAACAGAACCCGATAACTCAACATTACCGCTATATCTCAGGTATGTGTCATTTCTATTAGAATTGATCTGTTGAACCTGTTTTTCCATAATTGGCAAAGAACTAACGTTTTGAATGATAGAATCATCAGCATTAATTGATGATGATAAAAAAAGTGTCGTAAAGATAACATTTAGCATACTTGCCCACCGTATAAGTTTTAAACAGAATTTAATTTTGCTATTGTAGTTTTACAGATTTCAAATTGTGAAGCAACATTTTGGGAAATATAAGATATCTTATTTTAGAAAATGATGGTGAGAACCGTATAATAAGCGAGTTTCAGACAAATAATGTATGGCTGGCCATTTCTGATGTCTTATTAAAATCTAAATTTAAGGTCAGAAACGGTTTATCTACTAAGATAGAGTTTACTCACAAAAAAGGTGCTTATACGATGGGAGCATTATTTTTTGATGTGTCATTTTTTAGCGAAGATAAGTTAGTGGGTAAGGTAGTATTTAAATCAAAAAAAGCTTTAGAGGATAAGGATTATTGGTCATTGGATACAGTTGATTTGTATGCCGGGACTCAGTACAAAAAATCCCTCATTGTGTATGAAGAAAGGTTGCGAGAGTTCATGAATGAAAGAAGCTTGCTCTTAATTCCATTGATATCTTTTGCTATCAAAAATAAAGATCATCCCATATGGGACAATTACAGTGGTTCGGATAAATCCCTTGGTGGAAATGGTTCGATAGACATTTCAAAACCTTTAGTGAGGTAGTATGAATAAATTATCTGCGATATTGTCAGTTGCATTTTCTATAATATATTTCTACACGTATTATTTTACTGACACCCTAACATCAATGAGTACCAGTGAATTACTTGGGATTTCTCTAATTTTTTCTTCTATATTGATAACTTTTGTTGCCTTGATCTTAAATACTGTTCGTTCAGAAACCCGAGATGAAGGTTGGCCTTATGTTGAGGGCAGAATAACAGAAGTAGAAGAGAAATCGTTCCTTATCTTTAAATCATATAAATTAACATATAAATATAGAATTAAAGATATTGAATACATGAATGATCGATTTAGCACTTCAAAAACATGGCTGTCTCTTGGGCAATTGATGTTAAATCCAGCATTCAAAACAGCTAATGTAGCTCAATTTAAAGGTAAAATAGTAAAGGTTTTCTTTAATCGAGAAAACTATTGGGATAGCGTAATAACAAAAAGTCATAGGGCATTTGTATATGATAATTTGAAATATCCCGCACTATCTTTAATTGCTATAAATATGAATTTTTTAATCTGTTTATTAATTTAGGGAGGTATCAATGTTTACTTTCATTCATATGCACAATTATAACTATAATGCGTTGATTGAGATAGATAATAAGCAATACACTGTACAGCCCCCATTCAAAAAGAAGAAAGTAGCTAGCATAGAAGCTGACAAAGAAGGCTTTCGACGTAGTTTTGCCACAGCTAATGGGTTGAGAGATTATTTACTTTTGCAATATTATTTTCTTGCTTTAGATGGGTTTTATGACCTCATAAAAAAGGTCAATGAAGGCTCTCTTGATATAAAAACTACTGAGCAATTAGAAAGAAAAGTTATTACCAAGCTTGAGAATCAAAAATTTCTATTGCATGAAAACCCGCTTGTGTTAAGAAATTATATGCACACATACTTAATGTTTTTTCCAGCTAATGAAGTTCAAGAATTTTGTGAAGACTATTTTCATGGCTCTAAAATCCATAACTTAATAAATCATGATCTTAAGCTATTAGGTGTCTGGAACAAGGATAAAAAAGCATTTGTAGAGTTATTGCACCTAACCTACCTTCCTAGAATGAAAAAATTTAAGAAATGGCAATCATATATGAAGGCCACATTCTCATTGTGGCTTATAAGTGTATTACATGGATATAAAGATTCAGATGCTCTGAGGATTGAGTACTCTGATGCATGTAAAGAATATGAGAGGAATACAGGGCTTGACCCTAACTACTCGCGATTCCAGAAGTATACCGATCGACGGTCCAGAACGAACTATTACAATGAACACAGAAGCAAGCAGAAGTGATATCTGCTTGCGATACATAGGGACAAAAAACTAGTTTAAATATTTATGAAAGACAACAATGGTTTTCCCGACATACGAAATCTTTGCTTGTTCACTAAGTTCTGACACGGCTTTACCAGCCATTTCTCTAGAGCATCCGATCATTTGCCCAATTTCTTTGCGCGAAATTCTTATTGATTTACCATCTGGATGTGTAACAGCATTATCTTTTTGTGACAGCTCTTTAAGAAGACTCCATACCCGATGAATTACATCTTGCGTTACGATACTTTCTGTACGACTTGTGGTTTCTTCTAGCCTGTTGGAAAGCATATTAAAAAGATAAACCATTGGTTCGTTATCTGTTTTGATATACTTTTTAAAGTAGTCGTATTTAACCTTTGCTAATTTAACTGGCTCTTTACATGATATTCGAGTCGTTCTTTTGTGACCTTCAGCAAATAAGCCCAATTCACCAAAGATGTCACCCCTGCCCAATTCTCCTATGAGAAAAGTTGATGAATCTTTTTCTTTGTGAACAGAAACACTCCCTTCAAGAATTATGTAAAATGAATCAGCGACTGTTCCCTCTAAGAAAACAGGGTTATGCTTCGGTAACTCAATGATTTCTGATGAACTAATTAGATTTGAAAAAATATTGTTGACGCCTATGTATCTCATAAAAAAACACCTTATCTGAATATACTGCAATTTTATGGCTAAATTTAAAACAAAGAAAGTAAAAGTGAGATTAATTTAACTTGACTTTTTTATGTTATTTGGTAGATTTGTAAACAATAAAGTAATAACAAGTAAACATCGTAATGAAAGATTCTCTCTTAATTCCTGCAATTAAAGATATTATTAACCTTGATTCAAATAAAACCATCGCGGTTATAGCACGTGATGCTGAACACGCTGAAGAAATTTATGATTTGATGTCATTTTTCATGCCTAGCGTAAAGAAAAGCATTGTGCCTAGTTATGAGTTATTACCTTATGATAACCAACCTCCGTCTGTAAAGCACATTTCAGATATTAATCAGTCACTCACTAAGATTCTGACTGAGAGCGGTATTTATATTTGTACTGCTCAATCAATGATGGAGAGATACCAGAGTACCGATGATTTTACTGCTAGCTTAATAAACTTAAAGTTAGGTGACTCTTTTGTTGCTGATGATTTCAAAGCCACTCTTGAAGAAATTGGATACATGGATGCATCTACTGTTCGAGACCATGGGACGTTTTGTTTCAAGAATGATATTGTTGATATTTATCCAGTAGGTGAAGATCTTCCGTGTAGGATTTATTTGAAATATAATAAGATAGCAAAGATCGTTTCATTCAATGCTGATACTCAACGGAATGGTCACGAGATTTCAAGTTTCAATATTTTCCCGGCTTATCCAGTTCCGTTTACAGAAGAAGAACGTATTCGATTTTGTTCAAATCATTGGAATCAATTTAAAAATCAAAAAGATGAACGATACTCTAGTTGTAAAAATGGGGAAATGTTTGGTGATGCTTTAGCATTTCTACCATTCTTTACTGAAAAATTATCAACACTCATTGATTACTTTCCTAGTAAGACGCAGTTCATAACTAATATTGACTTAGATGGTCAAGTCGAGAAATTTCAACAGCTATGTGAATTTAGATATAAAGAGCTTTCGGTCAATCAAAACGTTATTAAGCCTAGTGATGTTTTTGCGTACAACGAATTGATAGAGAACTTAATTTCAGTTAATGCTATTCAATTAACAGAAGAGTTTGCATCTAATTTAGGCTTTAAAGACACTCAAATAATAAAGCAAGATAAAGCAAGTGCAACTTTAACTCAGGTTATGAAATGGGGTGAAACTGCTAAGAAAGTTCTATTTGGTGTTAATTCAGAAGCACGTGAAAGGCAGCTAAGAATTCTTTTTAGTATGAAGCGAAAAACGCTTGCTCATATAGAAGATTGGAACGACTTTACGAATGCTGATGACGGCTTCTATTACACGTATTCTAGCTTTTCATCTGGTTACTTTGATGCTAACAACAATATTTTGGTTATTAGTGAAAGAGAGTTCTTTGGTACACAAAGCTACACTGAAATTGAGTACAGCGAAGATGCCAGCAAACTTGAGGACGATATTCTAGATACAGAAATTGGTTTCCCTATAACTCACGCGACTAAAGGAGTGGGCCGTTTTCTAGGTCTAGTTCGAAAACCAATCTCGGATGATATTGAAAGAGAATTTGTTCAAATTGAGTATGCTGACAACTCATCAGTTTTTGTTCCTATCGATAAAATAGACCAATTATCAGAATATAAAGGTCTAGACCCAGAATCAGCACCATTAGATGATGGGAAAGGTGCAAAATGGTTAAGTAAAATAGCTGAGCTACAGAAAGATGTCTCTGAGGTAGCAGAAGGCTTAATAAAAGCAAAAATTGCGCATCATATCGAAAAAAGACCGCCATATGTCAAAAATACATACGAGTACAATAAATTTGCTAGTGGCTTTTCATTCATGATGACCCAAGATCAGCAGGCAGCTGTTAATGACATTATTACCGATCTAACCGGCGATAAAGCAATGGACCGCTTATTAATTGGTGACGTTGGTTATGGTAAAACTGAAATTGCTATGAGAGCGTGTTTCCTTGTAGCTAATAATGGAAGACAGTGTAGTGTCTTGGCGCCAACAACATTATTAGCATCACAGCACTATGAAACATTCAAGCGCCGCTTTGAAGGCACTGGAAAGAATATCTGCTTACTTACAAGTAAAAATAAGAGTGAAGAAAGAGAAACTCTTAAAAAAATTAATACTGGCGAGATTGATATTGTTATTGGTACACATAGGTTACTACAAGCTGATGTGAAATTTGCTGACCTAGGGTTACTAGTTATAGATGAAGAACACCGTTTTGGTGTGAAGCAAAAGCAAAAAATTTCAGATATAAAAGCAAATTTAGATGTTTTAGCTTTAACCGCAACACCAATACCACGAACTTTATCTTCTGCTCTTCATGGTATAAGAGATGTTAGTACCTTAAAAACTGCACCCTCAAAAAGACTAGCTATACGTACAGAGAGCCATGTCTTTGATAACGAGACGATTCGTGTTGCGATTCAACGCGAAATGTTGCGTAACGGCCAAGTGTTCTTTTTACATAACAATATTGAAACAATTGAGGAAATCACCAATTTGATTTCTGAACTAGTTCCAGAAGTAAGAGTTCGATTTGCTCATGGTAAAATGAAAGAAATTGAGTTATTTGATTTAATGTCGAAATTTAGAGCTCATGAGTTTGATGTTCTTGTTTCAACCACCATCATTGAAACTGGTATTGATATTCCAAATGCCAATACAATTTTAATAAATAATCCAGAAAATTTAGGATTAGCTCAGATGCACCAAATTAGAGGTCGTGTCGGTCGCGGTAGAAGACAAGCTTATGCGTATTTACTTACACCGCAAGATAAGACTATTTCAGAAAAATCACGTAAACGAATCGAAGCTATGACTGAAAATTCAAATCTCGGAGGCGGGTTTGAATTATCAAGCGTTGATATGGAAATACGAGGTGCTGGTGAGGTTTTAGGTGAGAAGCAAAGTGGACATATCAACTCACTAGGTTATGACTTATATTTTAAAATGTTAAATATGGCCACAGCTAACTTGGAGCGTGACCCAGAGTTTAAAGCAATGTTACTGCTAGAGTTTAGTAAATCGCGTATTGAAGAGGTTGTTAGCTCAAATGAGACATTAGAAAATAGAGTTGAGTTGGAAACGAACTTGCAAATGGATTCTTCAATACCAAGTTCCTATATTGAAGATGACTCAGTAAGAATGTATGCCTATCGAAAAATCATTAAGGCTAATTCGCAAAATGATATTTCTGAATTGAAAGCTGAGCTTATTGATAGGTATGGTCCGATGCCTCAAGAGGCTGAAGATGTATTTGATTTTTTCCTTGCTAAAAGAACTATTCCGAAACTTGGAATTAAGAGCATTAACCGTAAGTCAAACATATTCTTTGTTACCGGCTTCGATACATTTTCAGATTCTTACGTTGAAAAGTTATCCAAGCAGTTCGGAACGAATGCAACTGTACTTCCTACCGGAAAAAGGGAGATTCAAATAACTCCTACTGATGATGCTTTAGTTGAAATCAAGTTACAGGATTTCATTATAGAGCCTTAACAAAATGGCCCCGGTTCTTAAGTCGGGGCCATTATCATTTTACTTAACGAATAAATATTTTAGATTTTGTTAGCAATAAGTTTTCATCATCAATATCCTGATCATTCAGAATTCTTAGTGAGATTTGCGAGCTAGTAGGTTTATCAAGCTCTCTATAGAACTCTTTATCTTCAAATAATGATTTTTTATAGACTTTATTTTCCCAGCCAGATGATGCATTTCCTGAATCGCACATGTAATCAGTTCCAACGAATGACGGCGGCAATGTTCCACCTTCTGATGGACATTTTGAAAGACTATTACTGCTGGAATTATTGTTTATAGCAACTGCATAAGTATAAATATGGCTTCGTTCTTGATTTTCATTTAATAGCGAAAGGGAGGCGCCATCAACATATGCATAATTAATATCCGAGCTTGCACCATACCTTCTAAATCCGTCAGTACTAGCCACTTGAACTAGCCCTATTTGACCTCTAATTTCAGAGTAATTTATGCCCAAAGAGCTTATAAGGGTTTCACTCACTATAGACTGCTTTTGGCAACCGTTCTCAGTGAATTCAAAATTAGATGGGCACTGACCTTTCTTGAAGTCGTATTCACTTACTAATGTCCATCCACCACCATCTGTTACTTGATCACAAAAGACTTTTTTAGATGGTCCAAAATACCCATATGGAAATATTACTTCATAACCAGAAATAGCATTTGGGTTTATTTCTTTAATTTCACTGCAACTTTTAACATTTTCATAATCGAAAATGGTTTTAGGTATTTCAAAACGATAAGTATTTACAGCGCAAACATTAAAAGAAATGGCAGCAAGAAAAGATATTGCTGCCGCACATGAAAATTTCATATAAGGTCAACTTTATTATTATTTTTATTGTTGGGTGTATTTTATATGATTATGATTCTTTGCAATAAAATGTTTTGAGCTATTCTTCACTATTAATAAACTTTAGTGGTAAATATCTTTTTTTGCACCTTACATAAAAACCTAAAATAACTTGAATACAATTTATGATAAGGTATATTGACGAAATTATTTTTAAGATTGAGTAATATTTATGAAAGCCAGTAGCGTAATTGTTCTAATGTTAGCTAATTTAATCACCATGGGATATTTGTTCTTGGTAGCACCTTCAACTATTGCCCATATGGGGCAAGAGAAAACTTTCACTGAAGAAATCGAGTTAAATAAAAAGATAGGGTTGTTGCTACCCAAAATATACGGCTCAAGTAATGATGCACAAATCCTTGAAATAAAACCTATTAATAATGGTGAACTAATCTCTGTTTTTGTGGCAAATGGTGACCACATTGTTTTCAACTCTACCGCAGAATATGGTGTCTTATCATCACGTAGTGGTGTTAGGGTTATCGATATGATAAACAGCAAAGATATTACAGATGCTCATAGAGCTCAAATGCTGAACTCAATTTTTGATGAGCATGAGGCAATGTTAATTTCAAAGCCTAGTGGTACAGCAAGGGGAACGATTTACATTGGAAAAGACCCTCAATGCGGATATTGTAGAAAGCTTGATGGTGAGATTGATAAAATTGTTGATGCTGGTTATCAGGTTAAATCATATCCTTTGATGATTTCTACAGGCAGTAAAACAATAGCTGAACTTACATATTGTAGTTCTGAACCAGAAAAAACGTATTCATTATTATCTCAAAATATACGCCGAATTAGAGAAGAGTCAAAAGTACTCTCTAAAGTAGGTGACCCGGTGGTTGTTCTTGAAAACCAAATTAAGAAATTCGCGAAGGCCAATGATTTGGTTATCGACTCTGATTGTATTGCCCCGGTAGATGAAATTTCTAACAAGCTAAAACAGATAGGTTTCAAAGGAACTCCTCTAATCTACACATCAACCGGCAAGATTATTAGAGGGTATAAAGATGCTACATTTATCATCAGCCAGCTAGAACAGGGTTAGAATAATGGATTTGATAGGGGTACTTCTAACTATCATTGCTGGAATTTATAGGCTTTATTATGAGAATAAGGCCTATATCTCCTTAAATGAATTTAGCACAACCGAAGCAGAGTTATATGATCTTCGTATAGAGAATAGGTTTTCATATTTGCGATATAAGTTTGTATTAGACGGCATCAGTTATGGGGGAGGGAATGTAAATCCTGTCCTTTCGATTAAGTCTGAAGAGCAGAAAGTTCTCTCTGATTATGTAACTACAATCAAAGCTAAAAGCAAAGGCGTTGGAGATAAAGTTAAAATATTTTACAAACAAAACGACCCTTCAATTAACTATATTAAAGAACCTATGTGGGCACTACCCCTCGATGGAGTATTTCTAGTTGTAGCGCCAATTCTCTACATTATCCTAAGGTAAGATATGTCTTTTTTGTTGTTGTTCTCATTAATTTTACTCCTTACTGTTTATAAAACTATAAATGAGCTGAATCATATCGACTCTAAAATGGAAAAGCATCTAGCTGTATTTGAGTCAGATACTTATGAAAAGTTACCTGCAAGGTTAGTTGATATTGGTGTGTATTCTGCTTATAACTTTCCTAACTACATACCGCCTGAAATTATAAACCATCCTGATGAGAATACAGCTATGGAACTGGCGAAAAAGCATGGAGAAAATATGTACATAGAGGAAAACAAAATGCAATTTGAAAGTGCGCAGGATGGTGTCTTTATTTGTATGGAATATTTTTATGATGGTGTTAAACGTAAAGCTTTTAAAATAACGCCATATCCTAAGGCAGGCTGTTTTAAAGATGTGTTGAACAAGGTCGCTAAAGAAGATAAGCATTTTGTGTACTTTAATCGTCGAACAAATAAAGCGTTCATAAAAAAAATAACAAAAACCGATATAGCAGATTACTTTAATGAAATTAAAAATAAAACGCTTAAAACTGCCGGGATCATTACAGCAACCTCATTAGTTCTAGGTTTAATCCTGACTGTGGCATAAGTAAAGTATCGTAAGCATTTAAAAGCTCATTAGTTGCTTATGCCTCGATATGGGTTAATGAGCTCTAAATACGTTAGATAGAACCTGTCATAACTTTTCATTTAAGCTATATGGGACCGATTTATAAGCTTAGCTATGTTTCCTTTTATGTTACAGAGGTAATCATAATTACCTACAACAATTAGCCTATATCTAGCTCTACTTGCAGCGACATTAATTAAGTTTGGTTTAGCATTAATGAAGTTGTGATTAAATTGCTCATTGGATACAACCATACTTAGAATTACTATATCAAATTCTGTGCCTTGGAAAGCATGCACAGTGCCGATCTTTTTATTATTGAACCTATGGCCTACTAAATTCCTTAGCTCACTCTGAAGGCATATAGATTGGTTTTGGTATGGAGTAATAATCCCAACTTGGGCTTCAATGTCAATACCATTTTCCTTCATTTCTAATAGCATTTTCTTAATTGCTGATATTTCTGAGTAGCTAACATTTCGAGTCTTTGTTAAGTCTGGCTTGCAATCAATAAATGTAATTGGGTGAGCGTAAATTTGCGAAAATAAAGTTTCTTTTATTTTTGAAGCTTTCGTCTTATTTATTAAACCATCATAGCCTGCTATTTCTATGAATAAATCGCTTATTTCTGGCAAACACCTTCTGTGCTCATTAAGGATGATGCTATTACCTGTTTCTTTGAAGCTACTGCTTAAGCAAAAGGCTGAGCGTTGAAAGGCTGAGGATTTCAATGGATGATAGATGGAATGCTTGTCATCTATATTATGTTTCTTGTAGAACTCCATAATCCTATTTTGATCTATATTGATAATCGGCTCTAGTTGTTTTTGGTCCCCTACGACACATACTTTATCTGAGCGTAACAATAAGGTCGGCATACAGAAAATAGGAGACATTCCAGATTCATCACAAATAGATAAACTGAACATTCTTCCGCTAATAAAGTAATTGTCATTAACATGCAATACATTACCAAGGGAAGATAGAGTCGAGGTAATTACTGGAAATATTAGGCCGATATTATTTAAAAACTCTTCGGTGTTTTCAATTTTAGCGTATGTTTTATCCGGATCGATATGAGAGGACCAAGTTTCTAACGCCGGAACAATTGTGTTCTTGTTTAATTTGGCTGATAAAATTAAAAACTCAATCGATAGTTTGAATAAAAGGTATGTTCGTTTAGAGTTTCTTACTCTAAACTCTTCATCTGCTGCGGCTACCTTTCGTTTTTTTAAGAATATATCAAGCAAACTTGTGTATCCATTAAGTTCGTTATTGATATTGACAAGTTGAGCCTTTAATTTACGTGCTTCATTTCGAAGCTCGACTAGTTTAGGCAGATCGTGTAGTTTCAATTCGTTAAGAAAACGTGTGTGACTGTCGATTTTTTCATGTGCGACTCTATTATCTTTTTTTGCAAATAAAGTAATTAGGAAGTTTATCCATGAGCCAATTGAACTTTCCAAATTATGTTCTTTGTCATGGTAGTTAGAAATTAAATCATAATTATAAAAATCATCTTCAAGTAGTTTGTCTTTGATACTCTCAAGTTTGAGTCGTTGAATAATCTCCATAAATTGATTGTATTTATTTTTTACTGTTTGAATCTGTAGTTTGATTCTCTTTCTTTTGTTTAATAGCGAAGTTACATGGCTTTTCGTTGCATTAACAGTGTTAGAGTAGTTAGGAGTTACTCCGAACAATAGTGACACCTCCTCAATTAAATCATTGAGAGTCTTTATTTGCGTATTCTTCGATAGTAATGCGCACCTAGATAGTTCAGATTCAGTAAGTTCATTCGAAATTCGTTGTGTCGATGAGGTTAGACTGTTTCTTGCTTCCAACAGTTTTGTTTTTATCTTATTATATTGAGCAATATTAACATTAGAGCCCTGCAAATTTGCTATTGCTCGTTCAATTTTTTTAGTAGCATCTCTTCTTTTTTCTTTGTTGCCTACGTTTAGGTTAATTGACCATGCTAACTCATCTGGAAAGCTTTCTTCTAATCGCTCAATTACATTCTCAACGGCTTTGTTCGTATAAGATGTTATAAGTATTGGTTTAAAATCAGCTTGACGACCCTCTGCTATTGATATTGCCCTTTCAGTTATTTGATCAGCAATTGCGGACGTTATCATGGTCGTTTTACCTGTCCCCGGAGGGCCTTGAACTGAGACTATATCTTCTGATCTGCGTAGCTCAGATAATGATTGAGCTTGACCATGGGATAAGGGTGTCTCTTGGAATGAGCCTAAAAAGAATTGCTCAACATCCTTTTTATTGGTTTCTGTTCTAAATAAAAAGTCATTGATGATTTTTCTATCTAATAAAACCTTGTTTTCTATATATGACAGAATATCCTTTTTAAAGATAAGTGTGGCATCTGAAAAGTCACTGTACTTTAATACACCTTTGTTAAATACCTTTACTTTAATTGACTGTCTTTCTAAATCTGAAGTAATGAAGGCGAGTAAAGAATCCAAAGCTAACTTGAAATTTAGGTTAAATTCACCGGTCAAAAATTCTATAAAATTAATGATACTGTCATCTAAGTTGATGGCGTCTTCATCATATCCCATTTTTACGAAAGTGTCGGTGACTACACCTATTTTAGTGTCTACAGACCAAGGATTAATATTAAACTCCTGTGATTTATCGCCAGAGATTATTGTCCTTTCAAAATCAGTTAGGTCTACAAAAAAGAGTGGACTTATCTTCCCTTTAATTTCTATCAAAGGAAAGAAAAACACTGGCCTCGAATCGTTATTTCTTAACAGTAAAGATTTTTTATTAGACTTAAGGATCGAAGAGAGCTCTTTAGATACTTTAATATTTACGCTATCACGTTGGTTGGATACGATATTATTTTGATCATCTAAAGATATAAATTGATGACTATTAATTTTGCCACCCAATTCAGTCTTTTGAATATCTTGTTCTCTCACACACGAGAGCCAAAATGCAAGGATATCCTCAGCTCTATTACTCATAACGTACTCACTTTTTGACCAAGTCTTTATTACTTTATACCTTTTTGGGATCAAACTCTCATCATTTTTTTATAAAAGATGTGAGAAATTATTATAATGCGGTTGAAAAATAATAATTATAAATAGAAAAGGTTTTACTTTTATGGAACATTACATAAGCGATAACAGAATTAAAGAATTTGAATTAACACTAAATTCAGAGTTGGCAGCTGCTCGCGCTTCTTTACTGAATAATGAAAAAGAACTTGCAGAAATCCGCGAAGAACGTTGCATAGATATGCTTGATAAGGCATCAAATTCTGATTCTGAACGAAAATTAGAGTCAAGTACAGCTTCTTTGAAAATACGCGCAAAAAAGATCTTAAAAATATTGAAAAGCATGGATGATTTTGGGTATTGTATTAAATGTGGTGAAGAGATTGGTGAGCAACGATTGTCAATTGATGTTACATTTGATTGTTGTGTGTCATGTATGACAAAGCTTGAATCCAGTCCAAAGTAAATCAATAAAATAAATTAAGTGTAATATATGGCTAAAATGTGCGTACTTATTATAGGTGCATCTGGTTTTGTTGGAAAATATGTCGCAGAAGAGTTGATGAATCAGGGGCATGAAGTTAGAGGCACCTACTTTCGAGGCAAGACATTACCAGATGCTAAAGGGACAATTAACTTCAAAGGTTATTATCTTAATAGCCTTTTCTTAAATGATGAGAGTTATTTGCAAAGTATGGTCGAGGGCGTTGACATTATCCTCGATTGCACTTCTGTTGACCTGAAAAATAGACTAGAGCTTTGTAATAAATTAATTTCGTATAACAATAAAGTTCAATTCTTCCTTTTAGGAAATGGCCTAAAGCAAGTAAATACTGCTAACGTTTATGTTTTGAACTCCTCGCCTATTATTGGCTTAAACTCAAAGTTTACTAGCGAAGTTGTGGAAAATAGTAAATCTAAGATAGTTCTATCACCAGTTCCAAGTCTGGCCGCAGGTTACCCAATTCATATTCATGATTTTGCAAGTATTGTTTGTAAGTTTTTCGATTACATTCTTGATAATGAAGCAGCCATGCTGAACTTGCCTAGAGAACTTTATATAAAAGGTGAACAAAAGATTACTATAAGGTTTATGCTTGAAACTATAGCAAAGGTCTATGGAGAAAAAATCTTAGGTTCATTCCATTTAGGTAAGCTATCAAATTCAGCAAATAAATTTTTATTTGAGCATGCAGATAAAGGATTTTCAGAGGATAGTTGGCAGATCATGTCTAATTACGATAAGAAATATGAAGGACCAAATTTAGCTGATTTAGTGGATTACAAGTGTTTGTCTTTATCATCAAGATTAACTAATAATTAGTTAACTTCAATCTTTAAGCTTATTGAAACCTAGTGGGGCTAAATTTTTTTTATCATTAAATTTAGCCTTGTTATGGAAGTGCCAATTTATCAAATTATCGATTCCTTTCTCAAAAATAGAAGCTTCTGTTGGGCAGTTTAATGCGCTCTTTTCTAGTGCTTCTTTGAGGAGATTGACCATAAAGTTGAGGTCGTTAACGTAATCAACATAATGCAAAGACTGACTTTTACTCCCGTTCATTATTTCTATTTTTAGTCCGACACAGGAATGATCTTCTTTTTCCGACGCACTATCGAAAACGAACCAAACTATTGATTTCAAAAAACCTCCGTCTATAAACTTCCTTGTATTCGGCATGTTTATAACATCAGTAGCTGAATTGGGTGAGTTTTTGAAAAACAAAGTTATGCCTTTTGTTTTGCTTGCATGCATTTTTGTTGCTTATTACTTTTATGAATATTACCACGGGTAGGTTACTTTACCAATTCTTAATTGGCGGTAATGGACTAGTTATGTAGTCAAACCTAAACCCAAATTCGTAAATGGATTTTTAAAAATCCAAAAATAAATCAAAGCAATATATAGGCCAACTTTTTGGCGCTCAGTAAAGTAGTTAAGTTTCTGTATTATTTTAGAGGCCTTTTCGGTATGCCCATTGCGTTTAATAAAGCGCTATCATGTCCATTTTTTATTGCATCATCGATTACTTTTTCCATAAATTCATCAAGTGACCATGTTTCATGCAAATATGCCATATATTTGATTTTATTGAAATTTGACCTTTCTTCATTCAGGCAAAAACTTTCAAACGTGTTGGGATCTACTTGAAAAGTTGCAAACATTGGGATTTTGAATTGCTTTGCTACTTCAGATACGACATTCATTTGCGGCTTAATTGAACGTTTGTATTCTTCACTAATCCTGCCTTTGGCCATAAAAAACACTCTTTTGGTATAATCATTAAAAAACATATTAAATTGATTATGATCTTTATTACACCCCAAAAACAGTTAAGTTCTTCACCTAGTCGAAAAATCGCCGAAGAGTACACTCGTAAAAATTTGGATTCTGATGCCCTAGCTGAATATTGGGTAGAGCAAATTACAGAAGGCTACAAAAGTACAGTTTCAAATGAAAACAATCTAATTATTTCTGTTGATCATTCAATTTCTGTTGAACAAAGTGTGTACAAAGATTTAATTGCGCAAGCGACAATTTTAAATCTCGCATTTCCAAAACAGCACTATTCTTTAAAAACATCTGTTAGTCTAGGGTTTTCATGCCCTTCAAAAATAGAATCAGAGTTTAAGAATTTAAAAACGGGCATGCCTACTCACCAAAAGCTAAAAGCCGTTATTTCTCAATTCAATTCAGATAGTGGTGATGATTTCAAATTTTCAAAAGAAAACATGGCTTGTATTCGATTTAAAGCAGAATTTGAAAAGCCAATGTTAAGTTCAAAAATTGAAGGTATAGAAGATCAAAGTGAAAGAATGTTCGAAACACTAAAGAAGCACATCACTTTTAAAGTTAGAGAGCTTCTATCTGAATTAACAAATGAATTTAAAATTAAAATAAAAAACGAAAAAAGTTCAAATTTTTCTTTAGATAGGTAAATAATCGACTATATACTTAATTGTGTTAATTAAGGAACGTGAAAAATGAACAGTTACTTTGAAAATAGAACAGCTTTTAAAAAAGCTCAAAGCCAGTCTGAAGTAGTTGATGCTAGAAATTATAAAATTTCACAAGCAGATATACCGTTAAGTAAAGAAAATGTAGAGCAGTTCTTTACTGATCATCCGCAATATAGAAGTTTTCCTCAAATGGTATCATTATTGAGTAACAATGATGGACAGCAGAGTGATGCAATTATTAATCTCTATGAGTTCGCAATTCATAAGGATAGAACAGCTTTTATTTTTTAGAAAGTAAACGAGATACTATCTAGTTGTTCGTTTTGCGTCCTAATTAACATATTTAGATTTTCCTTACTTGTTCTCGAGCTATAAAATAGTAATAAAAAAGTTAGTCGAGAATAAAATGAACATTTCACTTTCCACACAAAGTAAAGCCACTCTTTATCTATCAATAGGTTTAGCATTGTCTGCTATATCTTTTAATTCATCTGCTAACTCTTACCTAAAGCCAGCTAATGCAAAAGAGCAGATCGAGAGCTACTTCAACAAACAGAATAAGACTAATCAATATGATGACCCTTTCTTGAAGTTAAGCTTAGAGTACAAGGATATTGAGCTAGAAGAACGTCAAACTCAGACGTATCCACAAGTTGATAGCAAAGTATTAGATTATATTGAGAATATGACTGAGATCATTCAATCTAGAAAAGTCGCTCAAGAGCAAGAATTAACTGACCTTAGAGACACATATTCAAACTTTTTGAATAGCGATGTCGAAAATTACCTAGAACTTATGTATGCTGAATATTTTTCGTACTATGACGCTGAAATTGATTTAAGAAGAGAGACTATTAGAGATTCTCAAATTGAAATGATGTATAGCACTGTAATCACAAATGACAACACAGTTGGAGACTTAACTGAAGATTATCAGAGCTCAACTTATAACTTTTTAGTTGCATACAGAGGAATTCTAGAAGACAAGCGCGAAAACCTCTATGGCACCGACTTTAATAGTCGAATTGATGATTTTAATGCTAAGAACAATAGAATTTTAGGTGTTCTTAGTAATGCGAATAATTATTTAGGTTCTTGTTCGGCATGTTTAACAAGTTATACTTTGCCCGAGCAATCATCAAAATTAGTAAAGGAAGAATTAAAAGATCTTCAAGCTCCTGAAAGTATTCCTGCTTACAGATGCATGAGTGATACTACTGGCGTTTATCAAGCGATGTGTAGTCGATTAGGAAATTAATTCAAAGGTGATTCTATGTTTAATAAAAAATATATAGTGGTTCTATTATCAGGAGTTTTAATCTCTACATCAGCCTTTGCCGGTTCTCAGCCAAAATCAGGTAAAGACAGACACAACGATGCTCATACACAAAGTGGTGCTCAAGAAATTTATGAACAATGGAAAAGTGATGCGTCACATGAGAATGATCCTTTTAAGAGAATTTCTGAGGGTTATGAAATCGATAAAAGAACATCAAGTGATCAGTTTTTCACATCAAGTATTGAAGATCAGGTAGAGGTCTTTAATGAGTTAGCAAAGAGTAATTTTGAAGATAACCTGAAATTACGACAAGAAAAGAGAAATGAAACAATTCAAAATGCCTATGAAACATCATTTGATAAAGATGGTAATTTCAATTTAGAAACATACAACGGCATTATGGAGGATTACTATTATACTAAGGAGAATGACTCTTTAGCATATTATAATCAAAGACAAGCTAACCTCTCTAATGTTGGTGGAAATGCTACTTCTACCATTGGTGCTATGAATTTGAATATTTCGACGTCATCACACAATGCGACAGTTAATCTGCTTAGTTTAATGACATCAGATATGACATCGAAGAAAAATGAAATCATTGCTTCGTTATCAGATAATGTAAATAGAGCGAACCAAAGTATCGTGTACGGCAATGATGCAATGACATTTGCAAATAATTTCTCAGATGAATGTCCTGCTTGTGCTTTTGATAATCCAGAGCCGTTGGAGCCTATTGGTGAAGTCGAAGAAGAGGAAGACCCAGTTGTAAGTAATCCCTCGATCCCGGTGATTGACTGTGGAAAGCCTGACCTTAAGCCTTGGCAAAGTGATACGTGGATGAAGTGGAAGTGCCCGTAATAGTTGTTTATAAATATAAAAAGGTGATTTATGTACATTCAAAATAAGCTTAAGGTATTGGCATTACTTATGTCACTTCCAATGGTATCTAATGTTTACGCAAGTGAAGCTAACTATGCTCACGGCAATGCTCATATTGCTTCAAATGCAAAAGTTATGTATGACTACTGGAAAAATAACAAAGATACTGGGGCAACAGACCCATTCCAACGTATTTCACAGGGTTACTCTCAAAACAGTGCTCAAGATAAAGACAATGTTGAAGCAACAACTTTATCTGAGATATACGCAGATTACATTGAAACGGCAAGTAAATTTACGACGGACGACATTAAGAGTCGTAAATTAGAGAGGGACGCTTCTGTTGAAAGTGCTTATGAGTTTGCATATGACTATGATGATGAAGTACTTAATAATGAAAAGTACAACCAGAAAATTCTAAGTTTCAGAGATCGTAGATTGACGCAGTCACTCATTCATAATGAAGAGCGCCAACAGCGGATTGCAAGTATTACTTCCGTGAAAAATAGAAGTATTGATAATATCAATAGCTCAATAAGTCAAAACTCATATAATGCAACGATCAACTTTATTGCATTAATGAAATCAGACTTAAAAGATAACAAACAAGCTATTTATAACAAATTCGGCGATAATATTGTTAAGGCTAACTCGGTATCTTCAACCACATCGGATACTTTGAGCATGGCGATGGATTTCTCAAACGAATGCCCAGCTTGCCAATTCATTGCTGATCCAGTTGTAATTGAGCCTATAGCACCACCACCTGATGAAGTAGATGATCCTATCTATAATCCACCTATTGAGCAATGTGGTGGCCCTGAGTGGAGAGACGGGATGTTGATTTACTTTAATTGTAAATAATACCTATAAGGGGAATATTGCTATGCTGTTATATTTCCCTTATTTATTTCCTGAATAGTTAAGTTGTAGATTGCTTTTAATAGTTTCTTCTTTAACATATACATAGGCAACCTGCGTCCTTTTACATCTTCGATAACATCAACAGATTCACCTTTCCTTTTGTAAACAAAGTCTGCGAAGTAGCAGCAAACCTTTTGATCGTTAATGATGATATCGTAAGGTTCTTGTATCCGTAATTCAGAAATCTCGCCCGACTTCACTCTACTCTTAAGTATAAGGTAACGCTTACCTTCCAAAATGCTATCAAAAGTAATACCATCATGCACAACTTTCTTGGCGCCATGTTTATTAGGTTGGCCATTATCTTTCTGTGCTACAGTTTTAGGCTTTGGTGCTGTATTATTTGAGCTTGAGGACTTTTTTGACTGTAAGGCTTTTAACTCTTTTAGAGAAATTCTATCGCCTGATACTAATCTAGGATCGATACTTTTTAATCCCAAAGGATCTTTAGGGTTTGCTGTTTTTTCAGATGTATTTGGTTTTCTAAAATAGGCCATAAAATCACATAAATTAACTTATTATCTTATAAATTCTAAAGAGGCTTTATACAATGTCAAATAGAAACACGTATTCCTTTAATCTATTTGTTACGTTACGTGGAATTGACTTTTTTTATAAAAGACACTAAGTTACTACAAAACAACAACTGGGCTGTAAAGACTTAATGCTAACAAGCAGGACATTTTCTCTCCAACAACTCGCAGTATCTGCTACGTCATTTTTAAGCGAATCAAAGGGATTTACTGATCAACACACAAAAGATCTCTTTTATAAAACGATTGAGATTTGTAAGAGCAAGGGGCGCTCTGAAAAGGAAATAATTCAAAATATTTGTGATCAACTGAGTGCAATAACGGGTATCCCTTATATTGAATGGGCAAGAGAATTGTTTCCATTGGATAAAACAATAGAGTTCTCATCAGTGCCAGAATTAATTGCTGGGTTAGCTCCATTTTTATCAAGAGACGAAGCTCTGTATATTAGAAACAGTAAGGTTTCATCCGTAGATCCTGTTAAAAATCATGAAGTCATGAGTAAACTAGAAAACATGTTGGATTTTGACTTTGCTGATCAAAAGTGGGCCTTACTTGCTATTTTCGCCGAAAGAGGCTGTACATTAAGTAAATTAAGCATCGCTAATCTTCTTTACCCTCTTGATTGTGATAATGATCCCATAATCTCTAACTCTCCAGTACTATCAGAAAAGTTATTTAATGAGGCATTTGAGGCCATATCTGATAACAGTGAATGTCATTTAAATTTTATAACGCAGTTCAATACACTGATCTGTGAGTCTAAGTTGAAGTTAGCCCTACTTCAGATAGATAAAGGATTTATAACTCAGGCAAAGTTACAAATAGACTATGTCTTAAAAAATGCAGCAAATTACTCTAGAGCTCGACGTTACATAAAAGAGCACTCAATTTTAAAGAGTATAAACTAAGCACTTAAATACGATTCAATTAATTCCGCGTAGCCTAATATGGTAGGCGCGGAACATCTCACTGCATAACCCTCTGCATCCTAAATCATCGTAATCTAATATTTATTTCAATTTGATTGTTATAGATTCCCAATTCATTAAAATAGTTAATTAGACAAGATTAATTATGAAATTAAAAGATATTAAGAGGTTTATATGGGTTCTATATTTAGGCAGAAGGTTATCCATAAGAAAACAACAGGAATAAAAGGTGAAGTCTTTTTAAAACAGCCTATCAACTTAACCGTTACAACCCTTATTCTTCTCGCTTTATTTTTAGTAAGCATTACTTTTGCGGTCAATCTAAAATATGGTAAGCACTATGTTGTGTCAGGGTGGTTTAAAGTGACACCTGAGATTCAGGAGATTAAATCGAATGATGATGGAATTATAAAGCATCTATATGTAAAAAACGGAGATGTGATAGATAAAGGTATTGTAATGTCTATTGTTGAGCATCCTGAATTTGATAGGTACGGAGAACTTCTTCATGTTCGTAAAATTGAACAAGAAAAACTTTTGCTATCTGATATATACAAGCAATATGAGATAAAAAATGCTGAGCTTATTGAAAAGATATCAATTCTTGAAGACAGGATGAACCTTAACAAAATTGAGGAAATTCAAACTTATGTAAGTATCGAAATAGCCAAAGAAAACCTAAAACTTTCAGAAGCTCAAACTGACCGTATTAAGCAGTACTACGAGCAAGGCAATACCTCACGTAGCGATTTTGAACGCACTAAACAAGAAATGCTCAATGCTAAGGCAAGCGTCAATAACCTAGAACTTAAATTGGTCGCAATATCGAATAATATTTTGACCCAAAAAGAGCAATTAGCAAATCTCAAAGCGCAATTGGGCACACTTGATATTGAGAAGGAAAAACTAATTACTAGCAAGAAAAATGAGATTACAGCGCTAGAAGAACGATATTTTACGACAAGTAAGAGTTTAATTTCTGGAGTTGTAAACGGTATTAAAAAAGAAGTTGGTAACTTAACTAAACCGGGAGAGGTAATTTTTACAGTTTCTCCGGTTAATTTAGAATGGTCGGTTGAACTTCTTCTGCCTACGAACCTTTCAGCAAAAGTAAAAGTTGGAAATGCTGTAAAAGTAGCGGTTTCAGCATTTCCTTCAGAAACATATGGCCACCTAATTGGAAAAATATCTCAAATTGACACAAATGTAGTAACTGGAAATGATAGTAGCGTTATTGGCAATGTAAATCACCCTTCATATAAGGCTGTTGTGACAATTGACAATCTTGTTACAACTAAAGGGAAGGAGATTGAACCACAAAATGGCCTGAATGTAACAGTAAGCATCATTACGGATATTGAATCGACCATGGATAAGATATTAAGACCATTTAAAGATATTGGAGAGCACTTGGAATGATTGATTTCTCACTGATCAAAAAAGTACCCTTAATAAAACAATCTGAAGTTGCCGAATGTGGGCTTGCATGTATTGCAATGATTTCAAGTTTTCACGGATTTAAGACAGATCTAGCGTACATAAGAAAACTTGCTGGTTCTACAATCAAAGGAATGTCTTTAAATGACGTTATTAGTGCATCTTTAAAGCTAAATTTAGCAGGCAGAGCATATCAATGCGACATTGAAGATTTAAACCAACTGCAATTACCAGCTATTCTGCACTGGGATATGAATCACTTTGTAGTTCTAGTTGAAGTAAAAAATAAAGGCATCGTTATTAATGATCCAGCTAAAGGAACTAGGTTTGTTGACCAACAGGAGCTAGATAATAACTATACAGGTATAGCCCTTGAACTTACACCGACTGAAGATTTTTCAAAAGATGATGTACGAAGTTCACTTTCTTTATCGACTTTATGGTCCAAGATAACACACTTCAAAAGGAATGTAGCAAAGATCATCGCACTATCAATTATAGTTCAGATCGCGACCTTATTAATGCCTTATTATAGCCAAACAATCATTGACGATGTCATGGTCTCTCATGACTCTGATTTATTGCTCGCACTTGCGCTGGGCTTCGGTTTATTAGTTGTTTTTGAAATTCTAGGACGAACATTAAGAGGGTGGTTAACGTTAAGGCTTTCGACGACACTAGGCTTACAAATTGGTATCAATATAATGAATCACCTTTTTAAGCTTCCTATATCGTTCTTTGAATCCCGTCATACAGGTGATATCTACTCGCGCTTTGGTTCATCACAAAGTATACGTGAAACACTCACACGAAGCGTTTCTGAGGCTTTAATTGATGGTGCCATGACAATTGCTCTATTATTCGTTATGTTTTACTACAGCTGGGAATTGACATTAGGTGTCTTAGCTGTAGGCGCAATTTATACAATTTCTCGTATCGTATTTAACAAATCTTATCAAAGGCACACTGAAGATGGCCTAATCGCATCAGGTGAAGAGCAAAGTAACTTCATGGAGTCATTGCGAGGAATGCAAACAATAAAGCTATATAATCATGCTAGCAGCCGTATTTCAGGTTGGTTAAATAAGTTCACTGCCTTAATAAATACTGAAGTACGAATTGGCAGGTTAAAGCTTGGCTTTGAAATGCTAAATCGACTCTTATTTGGAATTGAAAATGTTGTAATAATGTATTTTGCAGCGACATTTGTGATAGATGGTGACTTCACTTTAGGCGCCATGATGGCATTTCTAGCTTATAAAAGAAACTTCACAGAAAGCTTTGTCAAACTTGTCGATAATGCAGTTGAGTTAAAGTTATTAAAACTTCATGTAGAACGTATTTCTGATATAACGAATACAGAGATAGAGAAAATACACTCAGCATCCATTCCTTCGGTAAATAGCGATACTGAAAGTGTTAATGGCGATATTGAGCTGATAGATGTAAGCTTTCGATATGATGATAAATCCCCATTTCTATTTAGAAACATAAATTTGATTATTAAAGAAGGTGAGTCTGTTGCGATCACTGGACCATCCGGTCAAGGTAAAACTACATTACTCAAAGTGATGATGGGGCTATTAGAACCATCGGAAGGACGAATATTATTTGACGGTCGCGATATAAGGGAGCTGGGCATACAAGAGTATCGAAAAAAGATTTCTACAATAATGCAGGATGATAACCTATTCTCAGGCACATTATTGGATAATATAGCGTTATTTAGTGAGTCGGTAGATTTTGATAAGGTGAAGATGTCCGCATTTAGAGCATTGATACATAAAGAAATTGAGCAAATGCCTATGGGGTATGAAACGCTTGTTGGAGATATGGGTTCTTCATTGTCTGGTGGCCAAAAGCAGAGAATCATGATCGCTCGTGCTTTGTACCGTGACACACCCGTTTTGTTTATGGATGAAGCTACAAGCAGTTTAGATATTGAAAATGAAAAGAAGGTTGTGGCCTATTTAAAGTCATTGAAAAAGACACGAATTAGCGTTGCTCACAGAAAAGAAACGATTGAAATGTCAGAACGTAAATTAACATTACTTAATGGAGTATTGGAACAAAGTTAAGCTTAATGTGCCCTCAATCGCATTTGAAAACAATTGAGGGCATTTCATATCTAAAGGAATAATTAAGGCAATATTGGCTTATGCTCTGGTGATAACACAGATCCACTAGCAAAGTTCGATTTTTCAGTTGATGACATAGGGGCCACTGAGTCTAGTTGCCAGTTACTAATATCTTGATCAAAGGCATTTGAAAATTGAAACATTGCACCTATTCCGACAACATTTGACATATCCCATTTATCTAACGGCTGATTAAAGGTAAGTGTCGCTTGAAACATGGCGTGAGTTGAAGTCACATTAGGGAATTGCCAGTTATTGATGTCCTGATTAAATGCTTTAGCATATGCAAACATATAAGCTAAACTTGTTGCATTATCAAGCTGCCATTGGTCTAAAGGTTGGTTAAAGGAATCTGTGCCATGGAACATTTGAGTGAAGCTTTCCACATTTGAAACATCCCAAGAATTGATATTTTGGTTAAAACTTTTCGCAAACGAAAACATGTTTTCCATTGTTTTGACTTTTGAGACATCCCATCTACTAATATCTTGATTAAACAAAGTCGCGTTAGTAAACATTTTATCCATTCTTACCACATTAGATACGTCCCACATGCTAATATCTTGATTAAATGACCCATTTTGAAAAAATAAAGCGCTCATGTCGGTAATATTAGAAGTGCATACACCTGTAACATCTTCATTGTTAGCAATCATACCTTCAAGTTCTTCGCGTGTAACTCGCTTGGCTCCATCTACACAGTTAATCTGACCATTTTCTGGCTCAAGTGGCGTGTTCGCGGATGAGCTAATGTTTGACGATAGTGAGTAACGAAGATTTAGAACTTTATAATCCTTCATTAAGCTTGTTCCTGCACTCGCGGTAAAACCGATGCCTAGAATTATTGAGCTAATCAAAAAATTGAATTTCATTCTATGCTCCTAGTTAGCATATTTTTGTAATAATTCTTACAATATATATTACAAATAATGTACACTTAATTATTATTATCTGAAACTATGACGTATTTAACGTATTTAAAGGTACTATTTGATTATGCAACTTTCATTTCAACATTTCGTAAAACTAACGGGGCTCCCCATTTTTATTTTAAGCCTAAGCACTACCAGTGCCATAGCAAGTGATTTTCATAAAGTAGAAGATGGCTACACATATAGATTTAAAGTGTCAACTTCAGTAAACGCCAGTAACAAAGGTTCAGGGAGTGACGATAGTAAATGTACTTTAACTAAGTCACAGCTAGTTGAAAAAATTAACAATAATGACGATGTGACCGGTGCATGTACCTCGAATATAACTGACATGAGCAACCTTTTTGCTGGTAACACATCATTTAACCAAGATATTAGCATGTGGGACGTTTCTAACGTAACTAACATGACGGGGATTTTTAAAGGAGCACATTTATTTAACCAAAATATCAATTCTTGGGATGTGTCTAATGTAACCAGTTTGTCTCAGGCGTTTATGGGAGCTTCAGCATTTAATCAACCTCTTGATAACTGGAACACCTCGAAAGTTGCGTCAATATCCTCTATTTTTAATGGTGCATCATCGTTTAATCAAAATATTAATAGCTGGGATACATCAAGTTTATTTACGGTTGAAGGAGCATTTGCACAAGCTGACTCATTTAATCAGCCGTTAGATGAATGGGACACATCAAATATTTGGTATATGGACAACTTATTTTATCGTGCAGGAAGCTTTAATCAAAATATTAATAGCTGGGATACAGGTAAGCTCAAATCAATGGACGGAATTTTCTATTATGCGATATCTTTTAATCAACCGCTAGATCAATGGAATACTGATAATCTAACGTCTCTTGAGAATGTTTTCAGCCTTGCTAAATCGTTTAATCAAGATATTAGTAGTTGGAATGTTTCAAATGTAAAAACGTTTAAAAACCTCTTTCATGATGCTAAGTCATTCAATCAGCCGCTTAGCAGTTGGGACACTTCTAATGTTGAACTGATGATTAGTGCATTTGCGGGCGCAAGCTCATTCAACCAAGAGTTAAATAGCTGGAATACGAGTAAAGTTGTCGATATGAGATTCATGTTCTCGGGGGCAAGTGATTTCAATAGAGCAATTAGCTCATGGAATACAAGTCAGGTCACGAACATGAGCTACATGTTTAATAGGACGAATGCCTTTGATCAGCCTTTGTATAATTTTGATACATCAAAAGTGACAAAAATGCATAACATGTTTAGTGATAGTTTGGCATTTAATCAGCCAATTAATCATTTCAATACAGCAAATGTAGATGATATGAAAAGTATGTTTAGTGGTTCAAAATCGTTCAATCAACCAATTAACAGCTGGAATACAGGAAAAGTCAGTAATATGAGACAGATGTTTTCATTCTCTAGTTTTAATCAGGACATATCAAATTGGGACGTTAATTCTGTGACAATTTGGGATAATTTTGCATCAAATTCAGAATTAACTGAGGATAAAATCCCAAGTAAGTTTAGATAAAATATTATGCCTCACTTATCAAGTGAGGCAAACAGAACTTTAAAGCGTAACGGAAGTATCTTTATTGTCAGTATCGCAATCATTTAATTCTAAGCATGGATTTTCCACACTGTTCATTTCTTGCTTTACTTCAGTTGGTTTCGCATAGTTATTGTAATCAATATCACTGAGAACATAGTTATGGAGTAATTCTGCGGTTAAAGTGAAAATTAATACTGTAAATATGCAAGCAACTAGGTACTTCACGTTTGGCTCCTTATAAAAAATTTAATGATATATCTTATCAACTCAAGAAACAAAAAGCTATCACTAGAGTTAGTAAAATAATGATCTTAGAATTTTTAGTTAGTAAATTCTTGTTCTCGGAACCAACATAAAATGGGTGCTTTAGTAAGCATTTGCTGAATAATTAAACAGAAAGTGCAGGAAAAAACGTATTCAATCGGTATTTAAAGTCACCACAAAACAAAAAATAATACTTAGTAAAATAGTGATCCATGGCAAGCAACGAGGCTTACCATATACTTAATTATGACTTTCTAAGTCACCATCCTATAAGACTATTCCCCTCCCTGCATTATGTAGGGAGGGGAATAGCAAAATGAAAAGATTTACAATAGCGCAAATGAACCACTTAATTTTTCTTAACGAATAACTCCCAGCAGGCTTTTTGTTTGGAATGCTCACTGCGACTGTGATCAGGCTTCTTCGTTATTAGTTCATCAATATTAGTGGAGGCTTGTTCCGAAAGGTTTACTGGCCCAATTCGAGTATAGTCAAAACTTGTGCCTAGTTTCTTTTCTACTTTTCGCTTTTTAGCTTTATTTTGAAGTCTCTTTAACTGTAACTTTAGTTCTTTCCTCTCACTGATGCTTTCTCGGATAGCATTTTCAGAATTAATATAAAGCAGTGACTTTGCCAAGGCCTCTATGATTTTAATCATAGATTCACCATCCGTATCAGACATTACTAGCTGGCGGTTTATGTTGAGTCCGTCGAACTCATCCTGATACACAATGTCGGTTTGAGTTGGTAAGATCTTTTTAAAATACTTTGTATGCCAGTCAATTAATTCAGAAACGCTTTTGGTATCATCCTGATACATAATAGTAAAACATAAAGTAGCATCATCGAAATTACTCTCTTTACCTTGAGGAGAACCTGTCGCTAAAATTTCGAGTATGTGGACATCACCCGACCCTTTATTTATGTAACCGGTTTCTAAAGCATGGCTAGTCATATTGTGTCGGTTATCAACTTTATTGTTTGATAAAAGTAAGTTACCAGTATCAATCTCTCTGTCTAATTCAACCTGTGTAAGGATAATTTCATTCACGTACATACCCTCAAAAGAGTGCATGCCAGAGGAGTTATTGAAAATTTCAATAGAAGATAGTGGTGATTGTCCAAACTCAATGTATTGAATCGGATGAGGGCATTTTAAAAAATGACACTCTGCTGATTTCCCTATATCAACATCGAGGAGCTGATCCACTAATGTATCGGTAACAGAAAAAAAAGGGGCCCCTAACATTTCAAATCTATGTGAAAAGAATATGTGGTCGATACCGGCCAAGTTTGTATTCATCTCCGGGAAGTAATTATTTACTCCTGAAATATAGCGACGAACATCAGAAGAGTTTTTAGCAAAAAAAGTGGCAATATTTCCAACACGAGCATCAGGTTGACTTAAAGCATCAATTATATGCAATACAGCATTGAGCTCTTGCATTAATCCAAGTTCAACACTTATCGGGAGCATACCCAACCATCGCTTCCGTCTTGGAAGTGATACTTCCATCACTTCTGGATTTGAATCATCTATTTTTTTTGTATACTCGGAAAAAAAGGATTCAGAGTTTTTGCTTATACATTTAAAAGCTTCCTCTTGATCCCTAAAGTAGCTAGAAACGATGCGGTTTGAGACTTCTTGTGGAAGAATATGAATATCAGTTTCCAATTGCGCCATTTTAATTCCCTATTTGCCGAATGTGATATAATGTTTAAACACAGTATTATAAAAGGCGGATATAATGTCAACAAATAAAGATATTCTATGGATACCTACTTCAAAGATTTCTCACCTGATTGATAAATTTAATCAATTAGGTAAAAAGGCATACAAAAATAACTTAACGCCGCCTAAGTTAGAGCTTACTGATGAAAGAACAACCAAAACCTATGAAATCACAATAGCTGGTCATGTTGGTGGCCCCTTTGCATACAAGCCTAAGCGATATGAAGTGCCACTTCGAAAAGTTGAAATCGAGGGCGAAATGCCAGTTATAAATGGTTGGAAATTTCTAGCATCTATTCAGCACTCAGACCAAAATAATCATCATTCAGTGAATATGGTTAATACAGCATTATTTAATACTGATTTCGAGAAAAAATTAATTGAGAATGAAAAAGATGAGTATGAAAAATGCCCACCAAATTGTGAGCATTGTGACCTCTCTCGAAAAAGAAATCAAACTTTCATTCTAATGAATAACGAAACGCTTGAGACAAAGCAGGTTGGTTCCACTTGTGTGGATGATTTTCTGGGCGAGAATTCTCTTAAGAAAGCGCTCATTATGTACGAACTTGATGAGTTACTTACTCGCGATTATGTGTATGAATATGTAGAAGCTCATTACACTGGTAAAACACAAAAGAGCTCATATTTGGTCCCTATCGAAATATTTGTAGCGCAAGCATCTATGTTGATTGATACTGAAGGATTTGTTTCTAAGCAGAATGCTGAATCAGAAAACCCTGCTACAGTAAGGCATGTACTTGAAGCATTTAGAAACCCTAATGAGGCTCAAAAACGTCTATTTGATGCATTTGATAGAGGTGTTAGTCATAAGCAATTAGATAAGGCACGAGAAGCCATGGACTTCTACAAATCAATTGATAGTTATGGGAAGTCTTTCATTCAGAACATACAAAACATTGTCACTCGTGGATATGTAGATTTAAATATCGGATTTCAGACCGGCATTTCAACTTATATTCCTGAAGGCTATAATCGTGAGTTAGAAAGACTTCAACAGATTGAGATCGAGAAGGCTAATACTTTAGATGAATTCTATGGTGAAGTTAAACAACGTGGAACATTAAAATTAACACTCTCTAATGTTAGGGAGTATACAAACGTTCAATACCCATATGTCAAATTTACATTCAAGGATGATGACAAAAGAACATTTGTTTGGCAGGCATCGTATGATAATTTTCCTGATCTAGAAGAGGGCTTAACTTACCAATTAAAGGGAACTATAAAATCACATTATGAAGGTAAGGCCGGTAAGGTTACATACTTGAATAGATGTGCCAATATCGAAGAAGTCGCCATTGATTCTGAGCCGCCAGTATTCATTGAGGAAAAGGGCGGTCGGAAGAAAGTTAAGAAGGAGTTGGACAGTCCAGACCTCTCTATGTAAGAGTATTCTGGACAGCCTATTTTTACCTTTAACTCAAAGTTTTTGAAGTGAATCTTCAATTTTAAGGTCAATTATTTTGGCCATATTCTTTGCTGGTTCAGAATCAATGCCATGTTTACGTAAACGATTAAATAGGTTTAGCTCACTTGTCCTTGATTTTATTAATACATCATTAAACCATGCCGAGTAGTTAGGGCACTTTAGCTCTTTGAATGTACTCGTATTAAGTAGAGTTTCAACGATTTCAGGTTTATCTTGTGCTGTTATTAGTTCAGAAAGCAGTTCGCAGCTTGATTCCGGTGACAATGACTTTGATCCAAGTACAATCAAACTAGCTTTAATTTGCTTTTTGTCGCGAAGGTTATTTAGTTTTTCTACCTTCGATAATGTCGGATTATTTAATACTTCATCTACTTCAGGTACGTTAATCACTTTCTCAATCAATTCTTCTTGAACAGCATTAATTTCTCCTAACATTAAAAACTCTTCCCAGCGAAATGCAAAAATCATACAAAGCATGATGGTGAATGAAACAAAGATTAGGCCAATTAACTTTTTCATCTCAATGTATATCCTTAATTTATTTTAATATGAAGGGTTAAATGACTTATCATCCACATAGGGCTTTAAGTCATTATCGCTTTTACTAGGAAAACATGCGTAAATAACATTATTGATATCACGCTTTGTGTTGGGTTCAATTAGCTCTGCATCTACTAAACAGAATGGAAATACTGTTGAAATTGTATTGTGCATTCTTTTTGTGTGTTTATTTTGAAATCTGAATTTTGAAATTATATTAAAGCTAACCACTCCGTCAGGCTTCACATTTTGTTTAAGTAAGTTCATAAATTCAACCGTACTAACTTGCCAAGGCATACTGACATAGTGACTATAGAGATCGACAAAAATGACGTCATATTTTTTATGGTTAAATTTGAGAAATGAGCGAGCATCTTGAGCATAAAAGTCACCATTAATATTTGTATTCAAGAAGTAGTTTTCAGCTACACCTTTAATTGCGGGATCTATATCCACATAAGTAAACTTATTGCCCGATGTGTCGTTATGAGACAAAGTAAATCCCCCAGCACCAAGAACTAAGACTTCACTATTTTTATAATTCAAATTGCTGAATAAGATTTGGCGTACCCGCTCGATATACGGAGTTGAACGTTCACCTTCACCCTCGCCAAATAAGCCGCTTGCAAATTGATTATTTACAATGAATGCCTTTCTTTGCTCAAATGCATTTTTGTCCAAATAAACATTATAAGTATTGTATGAGGTTTCTTTTATTGAAATTGTATTTGATAAAGTTAGGTTTAACCATCCTGTAAGGAGTAGGATGACGGTAGTCGCCATGAAAACATACACATTTCTATGAGAACAAATAAGTGCCAAAACAACCAAGGAAATAACAACAAGGTAAATTGTACTCGATACGCCAAACACAAAAAATAAGACTAAGCTTGTGAATATAGAACCCGCTACAGACCCTACTGTACTTAAGGCCATTGTTTTGCCAGTCGCTTCATTTTGATTGTTAGCTTTTATATGACTACTTAACAGTGGCACTGTCATAGCAATTAGGGTTACAGGAATGCACATACCTACGGAAAGGTATACGACAATAATTGGCAAAGACTGTAGAAATGAATTAATACCCAAAGAGCTCAATGTTACATTGAGGATAAAGGTAGAAAAAAACACTCCAATAAATGCGGATGATATCACAAAGGCACCACACATAATCTTTAAAGTGTCGTATTTAGACCTATTAAAGATACCACCGAGCCAATAACCAATAGACAAGGAAGCTAAAAACAAACCGATAACAAGACTAACAGGTTCGCTTGAGCTGCCAATATAGGGCGTTAGCTGTCGCATAACAATCATCTGAAATGAAACTGACACAAACCCTTCTAAGAAAAGAATGAATAGGATCTTCCACATGGGAATAGTATTGGGCACTGGGGGGCCAAAAGCATTTTTGGTAGTAGTCATTATATAAAACCTTACGTGTTAAAATATCGCCATTCAATAGCGCTTTTAATGCTACGTGTATTTAAAATCAAGTCAATAAAATATCGATTTGTTTCTTTCACAGGTGTATTTATTTGGATAGATATTTTGTGTGATGAATTGATGACTGTAAACTTCTACCGGTCATTCATAGTAAAGTGACAAAAAAAAGACTAAAACCACACTAAATGGTTTTAGTCTTGTATTAATTGCTATAGATACTTTTCAGTAAACTCAGCTAATGGTCCTCGCTCAACTTTGTCCAATAGAGTTACAGAGCCATTAGGATAATCTCTATATATCGTTGCTACATCGGCAAAGGCAGATGAGTGCGCTGTAATTTTCTCATTATCACATTGAGCTAAATTACCTAGTAAAATAGTTTTACAATTCTCAGAGCTACGACTTAAAGCTGCTTTATGCTGCTTTCTTGACATATTCTGTGCCTCATCAACGATCACAATAGTGTCTTTAAAAGAACGGCCGCGAATATAGGATAATGATAAAACTTCAATATTTGCTGACTCAATCAAATACTCTACTGTTGCTTTAGTGTTTTTATTAGTGTCATTTTTTGACATTTGCTCTAAAGCATCAGTGAATCCACCAAGAAGAGGGAGGGTTTTTTCAAGCATATCTCCGGGTAAATATCCCGGATCCGAATCAACAAAGTCACGACTACGTGTAATGACAATTTTAGAATACCTTTTTAGCTCTAATACTTGATGCAGCGCCGACGCAACTGCTAAAAAATTCTTTCCGGAGCCAGCTGGGCCAAGTATTATATTCAAATCTAAATTAGGGTTCATAAGTTGTTCTAAAACGATGCGCTGTTTTGGATTTTTTGGTGTAACACCCCACGCATTTATTCTTACATCGGGTAGAAACTTGGTATAAACATACTTGTTATCAACAGATTTAATGATGCCGAAGTTCATTTCATCATCGTACCAATACATATTACGCTTTACATCATCGCCGAATAAATCCTTGTTAAAGCGATACTGTTCACCTTCAATGTGGAAGTCATTTTCATTTTCTAAGTTAGAGAAAATATTGTTTTCAAAGTGAATAACGCCACTATGCAGCAAATCATCATCCTTAACGTCACTATCATCTAGTGAAGAATTGATGGCATTGACTCCAAGAAGTGTAGCAATTGCTCTAAAGTTAATATCGTCAGAGACAACACTTACATCATCTTGATGAAATTGTTCTTTTAGCGTCAGAGCCACGCTAATGATTCGATTATCATTAGTATCGAGACTGGTTATATCCGTAGTGGAATGTTTGAATGAAGGATGTAAATCAATCTGACTAAGGTGAAGTGTTGCAAAGTGTTTATTTATGGGAGTTGGTATAGGGATACCGGAGAGTAAGGTTTCTTTGTTGCTTCCAGTTATCAATTTATCAATAATTCTGATTGCGACTCTGGCTGAATAAGAAACCTCTTTATCTTTTTTTGACTTTAAGTGATCTAATTCAGAGAGCGTGACAAGTGAAATATAGAAATGAGCATCTGGGTAAGAAATAAGGATATTAGGATTTTTAACCAATGCACTCGTATCTAACACAAGTATTTTTCTAGTCATATAAACACCTTTATGTAATACAAACAAACAATGAATTTGCTGTTATCTCAAGTATACCATAATCAAAATTAATTCTATTTTAAAACAAAAATGAAGAATAATTTTCTCTACTAGTAGCTTGAATTTTGTGCAATATAATTATAGTCTTTGTTATAACACTAACAACATAAAAAACCTTCCTATGAGCTTACGTTTAAACGTTGATGGCATCAAAGCTGATATGATCTCTATAATTTCTGACATTAAGGATTCTGGTCAGCAGATCCAATCTATGCTTATGCAGTTTGACGAGTCTTTATGCAATATCATCGTCACTGACATGAATTTTGATACACGTGAGACAACAATCCTAAATGGCATCGAACAAGATAGCGCTTTACATATTTTTTCGACTGTTTCATACAAGAAAGACCAAGACTCTAAAGAGGCTTTTAGAAGACCGGGTATCATTCAATGTAAGCCTACTCTCAAGCATATTTTGAAACCAGAGCTTCAACGATACCAATCAATCAAAGCAAGGGCCATTGCTACCAATAAAAGGCTTATAGATGAAATAAAAGGTGATAAAAATATCATTAAAGAGCTTTGGCAAGAGAGTTGTTCAATGCTTTCTTTAAAACAAGCTTTTAGACAATTACATTTTGTAGAAACAAACCTAAGCTATGCTGGATTATCGATTGTAAAGAAACCGGTCGTTCAGAGTCTAACAAAGTCTCAAGCGATAGCTCTTTTGTATGACAAGCTAGACAGTGTATTGGGAACAAAAGCAGAAGAAAAAATAAAACAACAGATTGCTAAATTTAAAGGAACATCCGAGTCGAGATTTAGGTTCCGCTTAGCAAGAAGAGGTGCGCCAAGGCCTGTTTTAAATATTCGCAGTGTGGAAGGTGTCAATAAACAATTAATGGCTAGCATGCCAGTGTTTGTTTTTACGGATAATTTTGTAAAGGTTGGTATGCCTAAGATAAGAAATCGTGTCCGTAAATCAAGATCTGATTGTAAGGTCGTTTTAAATGAAAACAAAGGCACCGAGTTAATACTTTTACCTGCGTCATCCGAGAATCGATTTCATGCAGCAAATAGGCAAAATAACAAATAAATCGTAGTAGGTGGCTGTTCATTAACCCTTAAGGTGAAAGTAGTAATAAAGACTTCAATTTAATTGAAAAATATAAAATAGACATTATAATATTGATTACAAAAAAAGATAAGGTCTATTTTATTATGATGGCAGCACCTAACATTAACTCTTTAAACATAGAGCAGCGTATAGCATTCGAATACTGTAAGCTAGGTTTAAACGTTTTTATTACGGGAGCTGGTGGCGTGGGTAAAAGCTATCTTATTGAAGTAATCAAAAAACATTTTGATTGTACCGCAGCGTTATCTCCAACCGGTAATTCTGCGTTAAATATAAATGGTGAAACTTATCATAAATTTTTCAGTATTAAATCAAATTTCGTTAGACCTGAAGAAGCTGAATGCATGTCAAAATCGCTGATAGCCAAGCTGAGAAAAGTTAAAACTATCATATTAGAAGAAATTTCCATGATTAGATGTGATCATTTAGACATCATGGATAAAAGGTTACGTATAGCAAATAATACCAATAAACCATTCGGTGGTAAACAAGTAATAGGGTTAGGCGACTTAGGACAACTAGAACCATTCTGTGACCGTTCTGATGTCTCATATCATCATATTTGCGATAAATACAATCAAAATCCAATTAACCCTATATTGTACCCAACCTCTGCTCACGTTTGGGATAAACTAAATTTTACTTTTGTTCTGTTAACTGCATCATCTAGGTTCCATGAAGAAGATTACATCTCAGCATTACGTAATATTCGCCTAGGAAGCCATCTGGAAAGGTCTGTAGCGTTTTTAAATAAGAATGCCAACAGAAACCCTAGTGACGATATTTTAAGGCTATTTACAACCAATAAGAAGGCTGAACTCTGGAATAATGAGTGTTTGGATAACATTAAAGCCTCTGGTAGGACATATTCTGCTAATGTCTCAAGTAAATTTAATGTAGAAAACACTCAATTACCATCACCGGTAAAACTGTCATTAAAAGTTGGCGCTATTGTCGTATTTACTGCAACAGAAAAATTCCGCCGAGCTTATGTTAATGGTGATGTAGGGAGAGTCATTGCCCTCTATCAAGACTCTGTTAGGGTTAAATTAAATCGTGGTGGTACAGTAACGGTCACTCGATTCAAATGGGAAAGTTTTACCTACAATTCAAAACTTGAAGCTATCCCTACAGGTGCCTATGAACAGTTTCCTTTACGTTTAGGTTATGGAATTACGATCCATAAATCACAAGGCATGACATTAGATTGCGCAGCTGTTGACCTGTCGGGAGGTACTTATTCTAATGGCCAAGGTTACGTCGCAGTATCTCGTGTTAAGACATTAGCGGGACTTTACTTATTAAATGACTTGAAACCAAATGATTTTATGTACAGTCCATCTATTGTTAAATTTATCTTTGAAATATCAAAAGATGCAATGGATCGCAGAGAATCCGATATTAAACGATTTAGACTAGAATCATTATTGAGCGATTCAAAGCAAGATACAGATAAAATAATTCTGCAAGAGGCAGACCTTTTACAGATAATAAGTGATGAAAGTTGGGACCAAGACAAAAATTTAGAAGTAACCTTTTCTAACGCAGAATCAATAGGTCTTAAGTTCTCAATGAAATTTGATGATAAGGATGCTATATTAACCACTGATTTTATTTATAAAGGCAAACAGATTAGTGACATTGATGTATTAGGCTTGCCATTCGCAAAATGGCTAATACATAGAGGAGTACTGTTGAAAAATGTAATTTCAAAAGACTCCCTTAGGTCTAAAGTTAAAACTATTGATGAGAAATAATCGTTTTTTGACAAAAAAATTATAAAGTCTTAATATTAAGAGGCTTTTTGTTACTTATTTCTAGTTATCCGCCACATGTGCGGCTTAAAGAAGTAACTCAGTAAAATGATTAAGCTATTTCCAGTTATCCGCCACATGTGCGGCTTAAAGATTTAAATCGCTTATAAGCAGTTCAAAAGATTCGTTATCCGCCACATGTGCGGCTTAAAGAATCATCTAGTTGAACATTATATTGCTCAGCATGTTATCCGCCACATGTGCGGCTTAAAGATTTTATGAGTCATTTTCAGAATACGTGCGCAGGTTATCCGCCACATGTGCGGCTTAAAGATAAAGACAGACGAGCTGATTTACCTGACTACTGTTATCCGCCACATGTGCGGCTTAAAGAAAGTCGAGTGCTGCGCACTCTAAAAAGTGAAAGTTATCCGCCACATGTGCGGCTTAAAGACAATTTTTTTAAGAACGCCTCAATTGCATCGAGTTATCCGCCACATGTGCGGCTTAAAGAGGGAAAGCAGTTAGATGTAAAAACTGTTAGAAGTTATCCGCCACATGTGCGGCTTAAAGAGCAAGTTATTGAGCACTCAGAATACAAAGGCCGTTATCCGCTACATGTGCGGCTTAAAGATATACAAATTACCTTTTGTTGCCGTTGTGGCGGTTATCCGCCACATGTGCGGCTTAAAGAAGATGACTATTATTTATACGCGTTTTTGAGCCGTTATCCGCCACATGTGCGGCTTAAAGAGCCAACGGCAGCTAAGCCTGAACTCTTTAATTGTTATCCGCCACATGTGCGGCTTAAAGATAAGTAGCTAAAAAGCCCTGTTCGCAGCAGGGGTTATCCGCCACATGTGCGGCTTAAAGAATAGCTTTAATTTGCATATAATATTCTGCAAATGTTATCCGCCATATGTGCGGCTTAAAGAAGATAGTGATAATACTTACTGTCGAGATTATGGTTATCCGCCACATGTGCGGCTTAAAGAAGTTAGTCTCAAACAATGCAACTAGGCTTTTGGTTATCCGCCACATGCGCGGCTAAATAGTAAATATTGTGCAAGTTAATGATTTTAATTAATGGAAACTGAAAAATGGAAGAAGTTAAATATCCAAATGTTTTGATGATCTCGATTGAAATTGAATTCCTATTAAAAGAGTTGATTGCCTACAAAAAATTGCTGGCAATCACTGCAAGTCTTATCGAAGCACTTCTGACAACCAATTCCACCTATCACTTTTATCAGCTGCAATTTTAATAATCATAGTAAGCGGGATTGCCATTAACATTCCTGATGTACCTAAAATGTACCCGAAAAACACAAGTGACAAAAATACCGCTAGGGTAGAAAGGCCTAAATTCTCACCCATGAAACGTGGCTCAATTATGCTTCCTATCATAATATTCACAACCCCATAAAATGCGGCTGTAATGAGGGCATAAGTAGGGCCAAGTACTATGAATGCTATGGCTATTGCTGGTATTGCAGCTACGGCTGATCCTATGGTTGGTATAAAGTTCAGAAAGAATGCGATTACGGCAAATAGAATAAAGTGTGGTACTCCCATAACGTAAAGCCCAAATCCGATTATTAGGCCTGTAGCAAGGCTAATTAAAGTCTTTATTAGAAGGTACTTTCTAACTGAAGATGTAAAGCTTAAGATTTTATCAGGAATTTCAGTATTCTTAAGGCTGAATTTTTGAACCTTACTTTTAATGGCATCAACTTCAAGAAGCATAAATGCTGTAATTATAAATACAAGCAAAGTAGAGGCGGTCATGCTTGAGAGTACGCCCAGTACATCAACGCCAAAATTCATTAATTTTTGGGCTGAAATCTGCTCTTTTAGAACATCAAAGCTCAATCCATAGTTAGAAAACAAATCTATGTGAGGCAATGTATTTAAAGTCACAACAAACATTTCATAATATTCTTTGGAGTTGCTAATAAGTGTTTTGAGTGATGTATAAAAAAACTGACCTACAACAACCATAAACGATAATACAAAAAGTAAGCTAAGTACTACAGAAAAACCATTTGGGATTTTTAACCGCTTAAATACGTTCACAATAGGCATTGTAATAACTGCCAAAAAAAGTGAGAAGATAAACGGAATAATAATTGAGCTTGAAGCTTTTATGCCTGCAAGTGCAATCACAACGAATGCAACCGTTGCTAATCTATTGTTATGATAGTCTATAGTTTTCATAAAAACCTCTGTAAAGTAATTCAATATATGAACTGATTTCATATTTAGTCAATTAGATTAAAAAGAGAACTTCGAGTCAAGCAAATTGAATGATTTGTGGGTTTGAGGTTCGGTTACAGGAACAGAACAAAGTGATCTTTAAAATAACACTTAAAAAAAACTAATTTTTATTGTTGCAACTCTCATTAAATGTAAAACTATTTAGGATTTATAAATAAAATAAGGTGTCGGACTTTAGCATGGGCTCATTACAACAAGATATGGTTAAGTACCAGAAAACTATACGAAGTTTAATCCCGTATGCAGAACATAAAAGATTGGGTGAACTTATAAATAAGCTTGAAAAGAGTGCCAATAAGTCTGTTCAATTCCTTATTAAAATGGAAATCAAAAGGCTGTCAAAACCATGTAATCGAGTAATTGATTTAAGATACTTATTCCCTGACGCGAAGCCTTACTTCTACAATAATACAAAACATTATTTTGATAATGACTCACTTAGCGATTTTAAGGATCTATTGAAGTCATCATCAGGGATCTATACTATTTTAATTTATGATAAAATTTTAAAAAATGCATATCTTCGATATAATTTACAAAAAGATAAATCTAATAAAGTAAATGCTGCTGCGGCAAAGAATAATCAACCTCTCCAAGTTATTGAATTGTATAATAAATTAGAGCTCTATAAAAAGCCCTGTGATGTATGTTGCGAGTTTAACTTCTATTACAAAGATATTTCCAGAGTAGCAACACCATCGAGGTACAGCATTCCATTTATGTTTGATAGTAAGTTAGTTAACATAAACAAAGATTTTTTGGCTTTTGATGTAGACAAAGATTCTGTTATTGAAGGTGAAGTTTTCTTAGTTATCAATAACCAAAGTAGAAGCGTAGGATTCATTGAACAAGTTTGCATTGGAATAAAAGCGCTCTCTAACAAATTAATAAACACAAAGCATGGTGATAAAAAAAGATATTACTTCAAACTAGACAAAGAAATATCAAGAAAAGATGAAATAAAAAGATATATTGATTTCATCAGGTGCTTTGAAGAAGCTAAAAATAAACATCTACAAAATCACATTGAACCAGTGAAAAACAATGTCAAAATTAAGTATGCCGAACAGTTTATTATAAATTCGACTATTTCTATACCAATGACCTTATCAAAGCAGGAAGGGCGGTGGCAGTCTTCATCGATTTTACAAACATGGCTAAACACAAAGCTTTTGAACCACCTTATGTTAAAAAATAGGTTTATCATTGATGCAGCTCTACAAGAGTCAAAATTTCAAAGGTTAATATTAAATAAGAAATCAATTGATTGTTGTATAGTCATATCAAACATCGGAAACACATTTTACTATCATGATTTTGATAAGTATGTATCAGGTTGTTACTCAGATTGGATTTCAAAAAACAGTATTGATGATTTGATGATCCTCCGACTTTCAGGGCATACTACGAATATACAAGAAGACTCTACAATTCAGTCCAAACTCCCGAATGATATCTTACAATCTCTTGGAGTGTTTGATATACAGCTTTCCAGCGAATCAAAAAATATACTAGCCATGTCTGAGTATTATCTGGAGGTAAGCCCTTTAACAGAGATTATAGGCCATCTAAGAGGCAATTTAGCATCTAACCAAGAGTCACCTTTGCTCTTGGAATCTAAATTGATAAATGAAACTTTAGTTTCTAATGCTAAAGAAAAAGATATACGTTCTGAAGACCGCTTTATGCACAGTTTTCCGATCAAGCTAAAATCTAAGTATATGACATCTATTGGCCAAACAATCAACATTTCACCAAAAGGCCTTTTCATCAAAATAGAAAGGGATATAAAGCTATCCCCCGGTATGGAGGTCGCTATTGAAATTGATATGACAGGTATAGGGGGGAAAAGGCTGATTAATCAACCCTACTTAGTGCTGGGTGGAGATGTAAACTCTGGGTACAGACTAACTATAAGCACAGTATTAAAAAAGCATTTAGCTGGTAACATTATTAAAAAATTTATAATGAGAGACTCGTATAAGCTATCGCCAACTAACAATGAGAGCTCGACATCTTTCCAGCTATCAAAGCATTTAAGAAGTATTCATGCTAGAAATACATCGGTAGGACACGTACTAATCAGCCGCAACAAATTGAATTGGCAAATTAAAGGATTCATTCCACCAAACAACAAATGTAATAACTTTATAGACGGGGAGTTTTCTAATAGTGAGGTATTAGAGCTGTTACTTGACAATAGTGTATTTAAAAAGAAAATCGAAAACGGAATTGTAGCTTGTGAACAATCAAGTGATTACGTATACAAAAATATTATAATGGCAAGTCCAAGTCAAACGGGTTCTGATGAATTTGTAATAAGTACATGTAAAAATAATCTTCTTCCTTTAGTTAGAAGAAAGGAAATTAAGGGGAGTTCATTTTTAGAAATTAGAATTGAAAAAACAATTGAACCTTTTTCAAGATTCTACAAGGATGAACTTAACTTTATAGAGAGTGTATCCAAGCAGGAATTCAACAAGATTGAGGATGATATAAATTCTATAAACTTCATCTTATCCATAAGATTTTTCAAAGGCCTATAACAGGCCTTTAATAAGTCTTTAATAGGCATTTAAGGCTAGATGGTAACTACGTTGAAACATGGAAGTCTTCAAACATATGAAGTTGTCTGGAGAACATTTCCCCATCCTCATTAGAATATGTTGCCACTTCAACCCACTCACCTGATTCTAATTTATGTAGACCAAGGTGCTCAGTGTTATAAGTTGTATTTCTCCCTTTACCGGTATAAATGATTTGTTGTTTATTATTAACTGCTTCTTTAATAGAATTACTGTCCATAAATTTAACCTAACGTAGTAAAATTAATACAAAAAGATTATCATAGAATGCTTCCATTGTTTAGCTACATTGTAATAAATATTCTTTAGGAAAAACCCGCATACTTTCTTGATAATTTTGCAAAATTAGGTAGGATCACCTCATAACATAATGAGGTTTTTAATGGCACATATACAACAACTGATAGATCATGTGAATGCTCTATGTAAAAAAACATACAAGGAAGGTGTTTGGGTTAAATCATACATTACAAAAATAGGTAAAAACAGTAAGGGTGTAGTGTTCTTTGAGTGTATTGATGCTAAGAAATATGACTTAAACAAACCAGCTGCAAAAGTTGTAATGAGATTGATGGATTTAAATATACCAGAGTATTTTAATTTCCTCAGCAGATACAATATAGATCCTGAATTAAAGAACCCACATTCTTTGCCGCCCGGTAAAGTATTTTTATCTTTTAAAATTCAACCAGCACTGCATTTTGAAAGGGGCTTTATGCCTATAATCAAAGATATTTTCCCGAATGATGATAATGTAGCCCGAAACAACCTAAAGTTAGGTCTCCGAATTGGTATTGAGAACACACAGTTAGGCAAGCCAGAAAATCACTATACAGAATGGTCTGAAAAAGATAATGCCAACCTTGAAAACTCGATAGGTAAAGGTCTTTCAATTGAATCAATTTCAATCCTACTAAAAAGAACTCCAATCGCGTGTATTGAACAAATACAGTCTTTAAATTTAGTTAATATGCAGGTTTTGTCTGTCATGAGAAAAGATGCATTAAAGCTAAAGGAATTGTCTGATAATGACTAGCAATCAAAAAAAGCTTTACTAAAAATTAGTAAAGCTTTTTTATAGAGGGTAATGTAAGTATTAACGAGATACGTGTAATTTCTTTTTGTGTAGAATCTTAGTCTCAGACTGCATAAGATTCATTCGAGCAATCTCTTTAGAGTCATCAGATGGCATTTCACCTTTAGACTCGAGAAAAGATACAACATCTTTGTGATTATGCTGACAAGCTAAATTTACAGCTCTAGATTTATCATATGTAACATCAGCACCTTCTAAAACAAGAAGTTTCAAGATATCTAAATGGCCATACTTAGCTGCATTGGCCATAGACTCGTTGAGATTAACCGGTAGAACGCCTTCATCAAGTAAGGTTAGTGCATTTATTCCATTCCCGTATTCAAGGGCGACATCTATATATTCTGGCTTAATTTCAATACCATTTGAAATCACAACCTCCATTAACGAGCGGTCCTTACCAAATTTTATAATGCGATTTAGAATATCGACGTTATCAAGAATATCAGGATTAAATTCCACAATGTCGATAGCTGCTCGCCATTGTTTGCCATTAAGACAGCGAATAACCATGCTTTGTAATGTCATACTGTTACCCTCATTTAGAATTTCTCTGAGGATCAGTCTAGTCATACCATCTGCATCGCCGCCACGATTGGCATCGTATTTTACCTGAAAGTCATTAGCTTTCTTTAAGGCCCTTTGAAGACCGATATGCTTATCATAATCAGTATTTTTTAAAATATAACTAACAGCTTCAAGTTGATTAAATCTAACCGCTTCTGATAGCGCTGCTACCTTTTCGTAGTTGATGTCGGCACCATTATTTAGAAGGTACTTCATTAATTTAACTTGACCATAACTTGATGCTCTAACCATAGCTGCTGAACGAGCAGTAAAATCAAGATCACGTTTCTCAATAAGCGTTACAAAAACGTCTAGAAATTCATCTCCTTTAGCTGCCATACGATTAATAGCGTCGTAAATATCGAAGCTATGAGATTTCTGTTGATAGCCACTATTATTCTTTAATTCCGAATCTCTAGCGTTGACAGTGAATGGGGCGCCTGATTCAAGTAGGTAGACAATAGAGTCAACATGCAGGTAGTGTACAGCCTTTTGGAACGCTGTACCTGCATTCGCCTTAAAATTGAAGCCAAACTTTGATAATGACTTTAGAGAATTAAGTCGATTGTACTGAGCTGCAACTTCAGCAAGCATGCCGCCATTGATATTTGGATCAATATGCTTCTCGGTCAAAAAGTACTCTAAGATCTCAGTATGGCCAAACTGTGAAGCCATTCTGGTCGCAGAAAGGCTGCACGGAATGTCGTTATCAGAAAGCTCTGCTAAGCCTTTAGTTAAAGAAAGGTGTCCATGGCCAGCAGATTTCATTAATGCTGCACGATATTCATCTTTTGTGTAATTTTGGCTTGCAATAATTTCAGCAACAAGACGTTCATTGCCCGATTGCGCAGCTGAGATAAGATTTCCACTAGAATTACTAAACGAATTAACTTTACTGACGAATGCCATAAAAAACCCTTACTTTTTGTTGTTAAGGAAAGCATAACAGGATTTTTATAATAGTCAATTCAAAAAAAAGATATTCTGTAAGTTGTTACTTTTAGTGGAAGCTTTGTAAAATAAGTGTTTTTTCTGTAATTGTTTTAGCTTTTTTTATTAATGATGTTGGCGGTATATCTTTATAATCAGCTAGAAACTGGATGTGCTTGTGTTTTTTTGCTTGCTTGAGTAAAGAATCTACACTCATTTTTTCAAATGAAGCTAATCCATAAATTCTTCGGTATTGACAATCTGATTCTAAAAGTTCAAAAACATTATCTTTAACATAAATTCCAATCCTTTTTAAATTACTTAGGCATGACATGTCGCCGATTTGCGTTGCTAGAATTACAAATTCAGTTGAAGCATCAATTATATGTTTTTTGTTATTTTTAAGTAACATTTCAATGAAGTCAAAATCATTAATTTGAAGCAAATCTCTACATATTGGCTTTAAGTTGCAATTATTGAACCATTCTTTATTTAAAAGGAAGGTAAATAATTCAAATCGATCATATCTAAGACTCATTGAGCCTTGATAGGTGGCTTTGATAAACTCGGAGTACCCAATTTGGGATTTTGCTGGCAGATCAAATTTATTGATACAGCAAAGTAAAAGTAAAATTAAGCGGTCCTTCATGTTTGATTTTGTTGGTAGATTAATTCGGCCAACTAAATCATCACAATCAGGGTATCGCTTTGTATGCTCGATGATAAAAGCTTCATTTTGGTTTACCCATTCAATAATTGAATTATTTGGACAGTCAGAAACAATTAGGCTCAACAAAAAATTAAGTGAGTCATCAACTTTTGTCGTATGACTAGAATTATTGAATAACTGAATTAACCTATTTGTATCCATATAAATTTACCTTGACCTAGAAGTGAAATATTATTCTCGTAAAACTTTGTTCTTAGAAAGTAAGAGGTAACTCACTATAAAGGGAAAAATAGCGGTGTCAACAAGAGCTATTTAGATTTATAATGTGTGAATCAATTTACAAACAATTTCGTGATATGAAAAATTTAATTTCTTTAGCCTTAGCTACATTTCTTTTGGCAGGGTGTTCATCTAATCATATAGACAGCATTTCTCTATCTAATGAAGATGATAGTTTATCTCGACAGGAGTCTATGCTTTTAGGAAAGGAAAAGTTGATTGAATACCTGTCACAAAAGGATGTCTTAAATCCTGAGTTTGTAGACTTTCCATTTGTTGGACCGCAAGGTGTAATAATTTATGCCACGGAAAGAGAATTCTACAGCCAATCAGAGAGTTTTAAGCAGTATTATGATATTGACCATGTGGGTATACGATATTTGTATTACGCTAAACTTACTGAAGATGATGTTGAAGTACTTCCTTTTGCGAGTAAAGGTGGAACTTTCCCTGAGTTCGAAAATAGCTTAAAGGCTAAGATACATAAATACAAAAGTTATAAAACATTTAGAAATCAATTTCTGATAGTTGAAGTTGTAGATAATATGAACTCTATAAATAACAAATTAATTCTACTTGATTCAGAAACCAACAAGTTTATAGGTGTGATTCAATAAAATATCTTATAAGTATTGACTTTTACTTATTTATAAGCGATAAAGATATTGAAAACTTATTTAGAAAGGAAATGAAAATGAACAAGTCACAATTAATTGAAGCAATTTCAAAAGAAGCTGAAGTTTCTAAGAGTGTAGCTGAAAGCTGTCTAAACGCTTTCATGAGCACAATTGAATCTGAAGTAAAAGAAGGCAACACAGTTTCTCTTATTGGCTTTGGCACATTCTCTCTTAAAGAGCGAGCTGCTCGTAAAGGCCGAAACCCTCAAACTGGTGAAGAGCTTCATATTGCAGCTAAAAAGTTAGCCAGCTTTAAGCCGGGTTCTAGTTTGACAAATCTATAGATCTTATGACTATAAAAAAAGCCTCTATGAGAGGCTTTTTTTATAATTCAAAACCTTGGCCACTTTCAAATATTTTTTTGGTTTTGATCTCATCTTTTAACTTGCTAGGATCAAAACTCTTTCTAAGTTCACTAGTATTTATCAAAATACTTTCAAGGTTTCTTTCATTTAATGTGTTTTTACCGATATCAGACTTTAGTAATTCAATGCTAGGTTCAGAACCTTTGATTTCATCAAGTGCAAATTCAAAAATATCATTACATAAATCAATAATATTTTCTTGTTGATGACACAGTTCCGTTAATTCTTCATTTAGTGATATTAAGTCTCTAAATAAACCTTCATCACCGGTACTCATATATTCTTTAATCAAAGCATTTTTTCTTTTTAGAAGTTCATCTTGCCGCTTAGTTAAGACAACAACCTCTTCTCTAACCTCCTCAAGAAACTCCTCAAACAAATCAGGCTGAATTTTAATGACGTAAAGGAGTTCTTCCTTGTCTTTATCTTCTTTGGGGCTTAGATAATGCTTTACGCCTACTCTAAATTCATTCACAAGTTGATCACTTGATGAATCATTTTGTAATTTTGGCACTTCTACATTATGACACTGTTTTATTGCAGTTAAGAATCTTTTAAATTGTGGGGCGTTCGGAATTTCAATCTGGAAATTACTGATATTATCAGAATTGATGTGGTTAGGATCTGTAAGCTTACCGTCAGATTTAAATAATATTGCACTTGCTGCTTTATCCAAGCCTAGGCTAACAAGCCTATTGCGATAAAATTGGATAACGGAAATAAGTTTTTGCGCTTGTTTATTTGGACTCTCACTATCATGTTCAAATAAATTAATGCTCAAGTTACTTGTTTTCATAAAAACCTCTTTATTTATATTTTAACATAAAGAGGTTTTTAATTACAGTTTAGCTAAGAGTATGTAATTGAAATTTCTAATCAAAGCGAAATAGAAGTGATCGTATCAAGCGCTAAGCACATTTCATTACCGTTTTTATCATTGACCAAGAGGCCATTATCATCAAAATCAATGACTGGAGAGTCTATACAAATACCAATATCTAGATAAAACCGCAAAGAATTGCCTTGTAATTTCGAGTCTTGAAATAATTTTTTTTCATTTTTATCAAGCATTTTTTTGACCTTTTAACCGTGTTGTCTTTGTTCGTGAAATCTTTGCTGTTCAATATCAGAAGGCGTCAACATTAGTTTTGAGCGACTTTTTGATATAATAACGGGCTTCTGAGTTTTAGAAGGACGAGGATTATCATATGAAGTGCTTATCTTATCTTGATAACTTTTATATTCAGCGAATTCTTCTAACTTACCTATGGTACTAACTTTAGAAAAGTACACTAACGAACCGCCTTTATTTTGGCAAATTAACATAAAAGTTCTGTCGTCTACATTAGAGACTTTCCCTTGTAATTTCTTTCCGTTTTTTAAGAAAACCTCGAAGGAGCTATCAAGATTTGTCGAGATGTATTTTCTCATTAATTGATAAGAGTTTGCCATATTTGTTCCTATTCTTATAAACTTCTTATGATGTGTTTATTCATAATAACAAGATATTTGTGAAATACAACACATTTTATAAAATAAAAAAGGCTCCATAATAAGATGGAGCCTAATAAAAGTTTAAATATGCCAAGAGGTTATTAGATTTACTAACGAATTCGCTTTACACCATAGTCTGTCATATAAGACTCATCAATGCTAACAATTAGTTCTAAAAGGTCTTTTCGATTTTCCTCAAGTAAATATGATGCAATAGAATAAAGTTTTACAACAATACTACGCATGTTTCTACGTTTTTTTGGATCCTCGATAGTTTCAGGATCTGGTGCCTTTAAATAACTAATATAAGTTCTCATTGCTATACCAGCAAGCGATGACATGAATGCAGTAAGTGGCAATTGTTCCTCTTTAGATGGCTTAATTTGACCTCTCTTAGTGGGACCACGGCGTAATGTAGGATCTTCGAGATCCATATACTCTGAGATTTCCTTCGTTAGTTTTGCTAACTTTGACCCGTTATTTACAGGAGTACCAATACGGTTCTCGAAAAGATCTTCAGAGCTCAGAGCAACAGTATCTGGCATTTTCTTTGGAAGTGCAATTGGAGTTAGAGCTGCTTCTAATTCATCATTTTGGCCAGTTTTTAGTAAATAGTTGATTAACGTAAACAGTTTTAAGTGCCATACTTGAAGTAATTTCTCATAGATTGGTAACTCACCATCTTTAGGTTTTACGACTTTACCATCAACTTTTTCTTTTTTGTAATAAACATGATCAAAGATATTACTTGGCGAACAATCCACTAAAACAGCAAACTGTTCCCAAGTCTTGATTCCCAGTTCATTACGTAAATTTTCTAATTTTTCGATATCATTGATGATATATTCATCAATATTAATTTTGCTTGTCATTAATTATCCTCTTCGCGATTGCGCTTTGTCTATACCATAAAGGTAACAGCGAAAGATAAAATGTCAAGTAAAAATATCTTTTTTTATCAAGCCAAAAAAGATAATATCTTTCTATTTACATGTAAAGGGACATTGAGGCGGAGAGCTTTTATAGGATTAAGTCCAATCACCCCTAGAATAATAGCCAATATTGCAGAATCTTCATTGTCGGTAAAATCTAATTCAGAAAGGATTGATTCTTCTCCTTTGCTTTGCAATAAAGATAAAAGGACTAATGTGAAATTTGAATCTTGCTCGCTCAGTATCCTGTAAAGTAATATCTTAATTTCACCAAATTCATTAAGACTATAGTTTTCAAAAGTGACTTGATCAAGATAAGTATCAGGTAAGTCGTTTAAATGAAAATTGATATGTGAAGTCAGAGAATATATATCTTTTTCAATTGAACTACCCAGTGTTGCCCTAGAATATTGAATTAGGTACTTAAATAAGTCACTTGAAATAACGTTCTCAATAGAAGAAGGTCCCTTTGCTATGAATGCAGTCACTAAGGTTTCAAATGAATATTGAGTTCCCAGTTTCGATAATGGATTAAAATGATATTCAGAAGATGAAAGTAAATTGTCTGCAATCAAAAAAGTGTCTAACTGCGAAGATATGATACTTTCACTCGACCATTTTGTAATTACAGTTTCACCTGACTTTCCTTTAATGCTGAGAAGAGGACTTAAATCGATCTCAGAATTAGTAATGTGAGGCAGATTTGCATGAATAAGGTCGATAACTTCTGTATAGAAACCTTTATTTGCAACTTCAACTAACGCTTCAACAATTAAGTTTGGGTTTTTAGAATCATTGATAGATTTTAGTGCTTTAGCGAAAGTGTGCTTTAACTCATTATTCATGTACGGTTCTTGCTAATCGTTGTTTATATAGTAATCGTAACAAAAAAAGAGAAATGATTCAACTATTATGGGTAAAATACCTGACTTTTTGAATAAGTATGTGCCCATATTCGTTCATATGGGCACTAATATTCTACTAAGCTTTTTGTAATAGTTTTGCTAATAGTACTAAATACCCCCAAATAGCATAGCCACGACAGTTTGAGTAAATACCATCACTCATTACAATTAAGTTTTGGTTTGGGAATGCCTTACTTACTTCATTCCTGAAAACAACTCCCGGCCCACCACTTAAAATTATTGTTGAAATATCGGTTGTATCTTGAACGGTACTTTTCAAGAAATTTATATTTTCAATTATGATCGGCCGAGTTTTCTTTACATGCTTTTCTAGTGGTACTTCTTTGTCGTAAATATATAAAGAACCGCGACTATTCTCTGGTGTATAGTTCGCTAAATCAAGACACTGGTCGATTTCATTGTAATCTTTATACTTTACACCCGTCTCTTCTTCAATACTCTCAGACATCGCCTTTAGGATGCTAAACATACCGCCCGGTCTAGCATCTGATCGTTCAAAGTTAATTTGCAGCCCTTTTGCGGTTAAGAAATCGAATGTATGGTAGCCAGCATCTAAAACAACAGTGTTTGTTTTCATTAGCTTTTGTACATTATCACATCTCATAGAATAATTGTATAAGGCGCCTAATGGCTGAGGAACTACCACGACATCTTTAACGGTAACGGTAAGTTCGCTATTAATTTTATGAGTACCCTTAGCGAAGGCAATAGCATCCGACTCTTTACCCATATTTGAGACAGGTAAACCTAATACTAGCAAATCAATTTCTTGTTTCCCTATATATGCCAGAGCACCTTTCAAAAGGATTTTATATTGCTCAGTATTGACGTAGTCATCATGTAAAACTCGAGTTTCACTCTTGCTAGCTATTGTCGGTGAGTCAGGCCCAACTTCCCATGTAACTCCGGGAGTCTCAACTTTTACAGTGTCTCGTTTAGCAAAATGAAAGCCAGTAAATTCCGTAGCAGGCTCTTTTGCTACTCTAGAGGGAAAAGATTTAAACTTCAGTTCACCCTTTTTATCAAACCCATTAGAGAACTTGACTAGGCCGTACCCAATATCAATAGATTCTACATTTAGGACACTACTTAGATCTAATGATTCAGATAGTGAGTCTGTATGTAAAATTTGTTTTGCGATTACCTCATTAATTAATGAGGAATCTAATAAATTGCCAATAGATACCATTTAAAAACTCCTGAAATTATTTTACTTCAGGATATCTATTTTCGAATCTATTACAATTATTTTAGTGAATCATTAGGGCTTTTTTTTGACCGTTTTTTGAAAGGCATTGAGATAGAAAGGCATCAACCTTAAAGTCTAATAATAGCAATTCACCTTCGTGACTTTCAACTAGTTCTTGGGCAAGTCTCTCACTATCCTCATCTACATCAAGTTCAAACAATGACAGTTCATTTTCCGTGAGTGGGGTAATAGATAAGCCTAACTGAACTAATGCTTCTAGACGAATATCCTCATTTGATACAATAGAGGTTTGGATATTAAGTGGATTTAATTTTTCTTTGGTTAAGTTACTTAGCATTTTAATTTGGTATTTAATAGTAAGACACTATACCTTTATATAGTCGATTTTAAAAAAAAATAAATTAAAATGAGATAAATTGAACGGATAGACTTTGAGTAGGGGCTTTTGTTTGAACAAATGTTCGCCACATTCTCGCCTGCTTTAGCTGCGAGTCAAGGCGAACGGTCTTGACTTTAATGAAGTAGGAATTATTATATACTGTATATGCATACAGTTAAATAGAGGGCGATTTGTTAACCGGTATTCGTTTTCGTGCCAACCCAACATCATATCAAAAACTTGTACTTAGCCAGTGGATGGGATGTGCGCGTAGCATTTGGAATGCCAAAGTTGACGAAGAAAAGTATTTCCGCACCTTTGCACGTAAATACTACCCAACGGGCACTTATGCTCCAATTGACCAGAAAACATCACAATTCAAGTCGAAGGAGTTAACTCCTTGGCTATCTAGATGCCCTAGTCAGATCATCCGCAACAGCGCAGTTAACTGGTATCAGACTTACCAAAAATTCATGAAAGGTATGTGCGGGCGACCTAAGCGTAAACCTAAAACTGATCGCGGTAGTGTCTATCTAACCCGTGAAGTGTTCAGCTTCGAACGTTGCGAAGATGGAAACCTACGACTATTTATCGGCACAAAGACTAATAATATTGGTTACTTATCCTTTAAAGCGCATGGCAAGTTCGAAATCCCAAACTCGCTTTATATCCGTAAAGAGCGTGGTCAATATTATGTATCTTTCTGTTATGAAAACGGCAATAGCGAAGAAGAACTTCCTAGCAATGCTGAACACCTGTCCTTTCTTCAAGGCTCGACAAGAGAGTATCTGGAGGAAAATACTATTGGTGTAGATCGTGGTGTTGCCATTCCTGTTCACGCAGGAGTGTTGGCGTTCGATTTATGCGAAAACCAGAAAAAGAACATGAGTAGATCTGACCGTTACATTAAGCGTTTGCAGCGCAAACTAGCGCGTCAGCAAAAAGGCTCGTATAGAAGAAATAAGACAAAACATCGCATTGCTACGCACCATGCTAAAAAGGCGAATATCCGTAACGATTTTGCACATAAAACAAGTCGTTCACTTGTTAATAAGGCTAAGGTTATAGTGTTCGAGGCTTTACGAACCTCAAGCA